>CAZGNQ010000222.1:0-6339 GCA_964527285.1 uncultured Hyphomicrobiales bacterium
CCGGCCTCGCCCAGCACCCGCAGGGCGGCGGCATGGATCGCCTCGACGCGATCGGCCGAAATCACGGCCTGTGGTGCCCACGGGTTACGCAATTGCGCATGGCGCTCGCTGCCCCAGGGTGTCCCCGCCTCCAGGCGCGCCTCGGCCCGCGCCGCCCGTCCGCCCCGCTTGCGTCGCCCCTCAGTGGCCGACGATGCCTGCGCCTCTCTGTCCACCCGCTTCTCCCCCAAGCCAGCTGCGGGCGCTTCACAGGGTCGTGACCTTACGAAACGTGCGCCGCGATGCGTCCAAGCGCACTGCTGCGACGTTCCGTCACCGGGTTCACCATGCGTCAAGTCAAATGCACGGGCCCATGCAGGTCACGCCGCCATTCTCAGGAGACACGACATGCTGCATTCGCTCAAGCGGCTGAGACTGGCTGCTCCGATCGCCGTTACAATTAAGGCTGGGTTGTGGGCGGCGGGGTTGTGGACACTGACGGCGGTCCCCCACGCACACGCACAAGGTGGCCCTGTGGCCGTCGATGTGGCTCAGCCACTCGTGCGCACGGTGCGCGAATGGGATGAATACACGGGGCGTTTCGAGGCCGTCGAACGCGTGGAGATGCGCGCGCGCGTGTCCGGCTACGTGAAGTCGGTTGATTTCAAGGACGGGGCGATCGTCGAGAAGGGCGATCTGCTGTTTGTCATCGATCCTCGACCGTTTGAGGCGACCTTGCAGGCGGCCGAGGCGCGGCTCGCCATTGCGCGTGCCCGTCTCAAGCTCGCCGAAGCGCAGCTCTCGCGCGCCCAGCAACTCCGTCGACGCAATGTCTCGTCGCAAGCCCAGGTCGACGAACGCGTGGCGCAACGCGATGTCGATGCAGCGGAGGTTCAGGTTGCAGAGGCGGCTGTGCAGGAGGCCGAACTGAACCTGTCTTTCACCCGCATCACCGCGCCCGTCGCCGGGCGCACAGCAGACTCTCAGGTTGACGTCGGCAACCTTGTTGTTGGCGGTGCCAACGGTGCGACGCTCCTCACAACAATCGTTTCGCTCAATCCGATCTACTTCGTCTTCGACGCTTCCGAGCGCGCGTTTCTCAAGTATTCGCGCCTCGATCGCGAGGGAAAGCGACCCGGTTCGCGCACGGCCCCCAATCCGGTCTACATCCAGTTGACCGATGAGACCGACTGGCCCCACCGCGGCGCCATGAACTTTGTTGCCAATGAATTGGGGACTGAGACCGGCACAATCCGGGGCCGCGCCATTGTCCCCAACCCCTCCAGCATTCTGACCCCGGGCCTCTTTGGCCAACTCCGATTGATCGGCTCTGGGGCCTATGAGGCGGTGCTGATCCCTGACGAGGCAGTGCTTTCCGACCAGGCCAACAAGATCGTCATGGTCGTGGACAGCGACAACACCGTGAATGTGCGCCGCGTTGAGACCGGGCCGATCATCGATGGGCTGCGGGTGGTGCGTGACGGTCTGACAAAGGACGACACGATCATTGTCGCCGGTGTCACCAAGGTGCGTTCCGGAGCGCAGGTCAACCCGAACACCGTGACGATTGAGCCAACGCCGGACGGCTTTGACCCGCGTCCCTTCGACGGCGTGACCAACCCTGATGCCACATCCGCCCGCACCGTGAGCGAGTGAACCGCGCAGCGGCCCGAACGGTCGCGCCTGCCTGTCGCCCGGCGCTGCGTCGCCTGTTCGTCTTCACGTCATGCATGACGTGACCCTCCAGGGAGCCGGCCGGAGTGCCGGGAGTGCCATGGGTTTCACGCACACGTTCATCGAGCGCCCCATCCTGGCGAGCGTGGTGTCGATCATCATCGTCATCGTCGGGGCCATCGCCTACGGGACGTTGCCGATTTCGCAGTACCCGCAGATCGCGCCCCCCACGATCCAGGTGACCGCCAGCTACCCAGGCGCAAACGCAGAGACGGTGGCCGATACGGTCGCAACGCCCATTGAGCAGCAGATCAACGGCGTGCGCGACATGCTCTACATGCGCTCGGAGAACACGGGCGATGGACGCTTCACGCTGACGGTGACCTTCAAACTGGGCACCGACCTGGATGAAGCACAGGTACTCGTTCAAAACCGCGTCGCGATTGCCGAGGCACGACTGCCTGAGCCGGTGCGCCGCCTGGGCGTGACGGTGCAGAAATCTTCGCCGGACCTGATGATGGTCATCCATATCACGTCGCCGGACGGGTCTCGCGATAACCTTTACATCTCGAATTACGCCCGCGCCAATGTCGTTGATGAATTGGCCCGTATCGATGGGGTCGGGCAGGCGACAATCTTTGGCGAACGGGCCTATGCCATGCGGATCTGGCTCGACCCTGATCGTATTTCCGCATTCCAGATGACCGCGGGAGAAGTGGTCCAGGCGCTGCGCGCCAACAATGTGCAAGTGGCAGCCGGGACGCTGAACCAGCTGCCCATCAACAGCCCCGGCGCCTATGAGCTGAACGTCGAAACGCAGGGCCGCTTGCTGGAGCCGGCAGAGTTTGAACGGATCGTTGTAAAGCGCGGGCCAGGAGGGCGTAACGTCCGGGTAAGCGACGTTGCGCGCGTTGAACTGGCGGCCCAGGACATTCTCAATATCGCTTATCTCGACCGCGATTCCGCCCTGCCGATCGGCATCTTCCAGCGGCCGGGCTCCAATGCGCTGGCCACGGCGGATGCCGTCATCGCCAAGATGGAAGAGCTTTCTGACGGCTTTCCGCCAGGCGTTGAACATCGGATCATTTATAATCCGACCCAATTCATCGCCCAGTCGGTCGACGCGGTTTATGAAACGATCCTGGAAGCCGTGCTTCTGGTTGTCCTGGTCGTTATCGTCTTTCTCCAGAGCTTGCGGGCATCGCTGGTGCCCATCATCGCGATACCCATTTCCTTGGTCGGCACATTTGCTGTCTTGTCTGGCCTTGGATATTCGCTCAACACGCTCTCCTTGTTCGGGCTTGTGCTGGCTGTCGGCATCGTGGTCGATGACGCCATCATCGTCGTTGAAAATGTGGAACGCTATCTGCAGCAGGGAATGTCCCCCAATGAAGCGGCACATAAAACAATGGATGAGGTGGGCGGCGCACTCATTGCCACAAGCCTCGTTTTGTTTGCGGTGTTCATTCCAGCGGCATTTGTCACAGGGATTTCCGGCCAGTTCTACGAACAGTTCGCTGTCACCATCGCAACAGCGACCGCCATCTCCCTTCTGGTCTCCCTGACGCTGTCGCCTGCGATGTGTGCGATGCTGCTCAACGCCCACGGCTCTGAGACCAGCGACCGCGGCGGGTTCTTCGCCACCATCAAAGCGGTCTTCATTTGGCCGTTCAAGAAATTCGCACAGGGCTTTAACGCATTCTTCGACGCATTCTCGAATGGATACGCGGCATTGACCAAACGGCTGATCGCGCTGTCCGTCCTCGCCCTTATTGTCTATGCGGGCCTCCTTGTTTTCGCAGGCGAACGTTTCGCCAATACGCCCCAGGGTTTCATCCCTGAACAAGACCAGGGCTATTTGATCGCCGTGGCGCAATTGCCGCCCGGAGCATCACTCGCCCGCACGGACGCGGTAATCCGCCAGGCCTCCGATATTCTCCTCGGCATTCCCGGCGTCGAGCACACTGTCGGCTTTGCGGGCCTGGATGGCGCCACCTTCACGAACGCCCCCAATGCTGGCGCCATATTCTTTACGATGAAGCCATTTTCCGAGCGCGCCGGGCCGCAGGAAGGCGCATTCGCGATCCTGGGTCAGGCCTTCGGCGCTCTGCAGCAGGTAAAGGAAGCCAACATCTTTGTGGTCGTGCCGCCGTCCGTGCGCGGCATCGGGACGGGGGGTGGTTGGAAACTCTATGTCCAGGATCGCCGGGCCCGCGGTGTTCTGGCACTTGAAGAGGCAACCGGCCAATTGATCGGTGCTGCCAATCAAGACCCGCAATTGCAGCGTGTCTTCACCCTTTTCAACACGAAGACACCGCGCATTTACGCCGACATCAATCGGACCAAGGCACAAATGCTGAACGTCCCGACGGATCGGCTGCTTGAGACCTTGGAGGTTTATCTCGGCTCGGCTTATGTGAATGACTTCAATTTCCTCGGTCGCACCTATCGTGTCACAGCGCAGGCGGACGGCGAGCACCGGCGTCACCCCGATGATGTGCTGGAATTGCGCACACGCTCTGAAACCGGCGCGATCATTCCGCTCGGCTCCGTGGCTGAATTGAAGCAGACCACCGGTCCGCACCGCGTTCCGCGGTACAATCTCTACAATGCTGCAGAGGTTCAAGGATCGCCCGCGCCGGGCGTATCAACGGGCGAGGCACTGGCGGCCGTGGAGCGGCTTGCCGCGCAGGCCCTGCCGGAAGGTTTTGATTTCGAATGGACCGAGTTGGCCCTGCAGCAGCGCTTGGCCGGCGATACGGGCCTGATCGTCTTTGGGCTGGCCGTCGTGTTCGTCTTTCTGGTGCTGGCTGGTCTTTATGAAAGTTGGCTGCTGCCACTCGCGGTCATTCTTATCGTGCCGATGTGCCTGCTCGCCGCCATCATCGGGGTGAATGTCCGCGGGCTCGACAACAACATCCTGGTGCAGGTCGGGCTGATCGTCCTGGTCGCGTTGGCGGCGAAGAACGCAATCCTGATCGTGGAGTTCGCTCGGCAGGCGGAGGCAGAGGGCGCTGACCGCGTCACGGCCGCAGTGGAAGCCGCCCGTGTGCGTCTGCGCCCCATCCTGATGACGTCGCTCGCCTTCATCCTCGGTGTGGTGCCGTTGATGATCGCGACCGGCGCGGGCGCTGAGATGCGGCAGTCGCTCGGGACGGCCGTTTTTGCGGGCATGCTTGGCGTGACGTTCTTCGGTCTGCTTTTCACGCCCGTGTTCTACGTCGTGTGCCGCTTCCTGGCGCGCCCCTTCTCGGGTCGGTAGCGCGACACAGATCGAGAGCACGACGCCGGAACGTTTGACGGTATCGCCGCCACCGAGGCGAGCAACAGCGCGCCACAACCGGCGGGACAATGAGCGGGCAGTCATTACTAAAAGGCTACTCGGCAGCCTCGGGCTTGGTGGTGCCCCGAAGCGGCCGCGCCGGCTCACCGGGCGCAGGCCGAGGTCTGGCGCCAGTGTCAACGCCGGAGGCAACGGTTGCTTCTGAAGGTGTCGGGCCATCGGTGGTCGAGGCCGCCGCGGTCGTGGCGTGATCTCGGGCGGTGTGATCGGGGGCAGCATCATCGTTGCCCGCCTTCATTTCCGCCACCCAGCTCGCATCGTAGGGCGGCGTCACGAGGCCTGCGGAAATCACGAGCTTGGCGGCTTCCTCCACGCTCATGTCCAGTTCGGTCACATCCGCTTCCGGTACGAACAGAAGATAGCCCGATGTCGGGTTGGGCGTCGTCGGCAAGAACACGCTGATGAGACGGGTCTCACCCTGCCACCGCGCCGCAATCTCACCGCGTGCGTCCGTGGAGATAAACACGATGGAGTAGAGCCCGGCGCGCGGATACTCGATCAGCCCGACCTTTTGAAAGCTGCTACTGCTCTCCGACAGAACGGTCTGAAAGATCTGCTTCAGGCCCGCGTACACATTGCGCACCACCGGCATGCGGCCGAGCACGAGTTCGCCGTAAGAGATGAGAGTGCGGCCGAACAAGTTGGCGGCCAGAGCGCCAATAATGGCAATGCCGAAGATGGCGAAGACGAGCCCCGCGCCAGGCACGGCAAACGGAAGGTAGGTGTCGGGCAGATACCGGTCCGGAACGAGCGGTTTGACCCAAGCGTCGATGACGTTGATACCCCACCAGACGATATAGAGCGTGATGGTGAGCGGGCCGACAATGATGAGGCCGGTCAGGAAGTAGTTGCGAAGGCGCGTGCCCAACCGCAGCCGCGGCCTTCGGCTCGACGCATGTGCCAGGCGCTCCGCAATGCCGGTCCCCGGCTCGAACTTCTGAGAGCGCTTCGACGCTTTGTCCGTTTTGCCCGACTGGCTTGCCACGCCACACTATCCCTCTTAGAGCCTGCCCGCCTTAGTTGAAAAGCAGGGCGGGCTCTAACTGTCTGTTTTACCGTTTATCTTTTACTTCAGATGATCCCACCTGAAGGGGGTAAACGCCAGGGCGACTTACGCCGCGTCAGGTCCGCCCGTGCCCGCCCGTAAGGCTGCTTCAAGCCGCCCCACAACAGCGCCAAGCACGCTTTGGCCTCGGCCGCCACACCGGAGCGCCGAACCCAAGTATGGATCTGCAGTTTTAGATCATGCACCCCTGGAGCGTAAGACGACCGCTGTTGTCATCAGCGGCATTCAAAACAGCATTACGACGACCATTCGGCAGAGTGCGCGCAATCAACACAAA
>CAZGNQ010000223.1:0-6321 GCA_964527285.1 uncultured Hyphomicrobiales bacterium
CCACCGGGTCCCAGAACCACCAGCCGCCCCAGCCAAGCTCGTAATAGGCCCACCAGCTACCAAGCATAATGCCGATCGTCAGAAACACCCAGGCCACCAGCGTCCAGGGCCGCACCCAGCGCGCCCACACCGCATCGATGCGCCCGACGATTAGCGCTGCGACGGCAAAGGAAAACGACACGGAAAACCCGACGTAGCCCAGGTAGAGCATCGGTGGATGGATGGCGAGCGCCGGGTCCTGCAGAACCGGGTTGATGCCCTGGCCCTCCACCGGCACGGGAAACAGGCGCTGGAAGGGGTTGGACGTGAAAATCAGGAACGCGAGGAAGGCAATGCCGAGGGCGCCCTGGACGCCGATCACAACCGTGCGAAACCGAGCTTCAAGGTTGCTGCCGAACCACGACACAAGCGCACCGAAGAACGCCAGAATGAGCACCCACAGAAGCATCGATCCTTCGTGGTTCGCCCAGACGCCGCTGATTTTATAGAACAGCGGTTTGTCGGAATGAGAGTTCAGATAGACGTTCTGAACGGAAAAATCAGAATTCAAGTAGGCCTGCGTCAGCACCAGGAAGCTGATCGCAACCAGAAGAAACTGCACGGTCGCCGCGGCCTCGACCACGGCGGCTGCACGCGCACGCAAAGCAGGCTGCGTGACGCCGGCCCCCGCCGTTTGCACGCACGCAACAACGAACGCCAGGATCAAGGCGAAGTGGCCAAATTCAACGTCCATCGATTTTCCTGTCGTTGTTCAACACCACCACACCCTCCGTTCGAGCCACCAGCGCGCGACCTGAGCGTGTCTGTCGCCCGGCCTTTCCGGCTGAAGGCTGAGCGGATCATTCCTGCGGCGCGGCCGGCACGCCACTGTCGCCTTGGCCTGCGCCTGTCTGACCCGGTGCGGGCGCGGCGCCATCGCCGCTGACGCCATTGCGTTTGTCTTCGCGAGACGATTTCGCCGCGCCGTCGGGCAGGAGCGCGCCAATGCCGCTCCTGCGAAATGCCTCCGCTCCCAGGTTCGCCTGTGCGGCCGTCACCATTGAACGCGCCTCGTCGGGTCGGTTGAGCACCAGCAGCGCCCGCACGAGTTGGGCCCACTGCCGCGGGCTACCGCCCTCCTCAGTCAGCCGAGCTTTCAAGCCCGCCACCATCGACTCGATCATTGCGCCACGATCTTCAGCCGGCAACGCGGCAATGGCCCGCCCCGTCTCGCTTTCCGGCAGGGCTGAGAACGCGCCATCGTCGCGTGTCGGGCGCTCACCCGCGGCGGTTACGGACTGATCAGGCGCCGATGCGACGGAAGACGTCTCACGCTGCGGGCTTGTGGGAGCCACCGCAGCGCCGACGCGGCCTGACTGGATATCCTCCAGACGCGCGAGCATCGCCTCACGCAGGCTCCCGGCGACGTCTTCACGCCGAAGCTGGGCCTTCAGACGGTCCTGCGCCATATCGAGTTTGCCGGACTGCATGTCGGCGATGGCCAGCCAGTAGTGGGCCGGTGCGAATTCGGGGCTCAGGTCGACGGCGGTCTTGAGATCACGGCGCGCCCGTTCCGTCACGGTGCCGTCGTTGGCATAGATGATGGCGATGGCGCGCTCCATGCGCGGTGCCGGGCCGTCGCCGCGCAATTCGATGAGCCGACTGATCGCCATCGCGGCATCGTCGAAACGCCCCATCCGCATGTAGATCGGCGCGAGCACCTGCCAGCCCCGCGCATCATCAGGACGCTCGGCCAGGATCGCCTCAACGCGTTTGACCATGTCGCCAATCTGCGCCTGGGAGTAGTCGGCGCCGCTCTGGCCCTGCCCGTTGCCGGCTCCACCGGTCTGTGCTGCCACGGCGCGGGCTCGGGCCTGCTCGGCAACAATGCGCTGTGCTTCGGCGGATTGCGCAATCAGTTCACCGGCGTTGGGCGTGCCGAGCACGAGGTAAAGCGCGGTGGTGGCCACGGCGATGAAGCCGGCCACGCTGGCTGCGAACGCCTTGGCTGGGCGCTGTGCATCGCGAGACAAGCTCGGTTCTTCGTCCATGAGAACGGCGTCTGAGCCCGCATCCTCAGCCGCACCGCCGGCCTTTGCGCCGTTGACACGGCGTGCGCGCAACAGGCGCCGCGCAATTTCGGCGCGCATGGCCCGCGCGTCGTCTGCAGAAATACGCTCGGCAGCAATGTCGTCTTCCAGTTCGCGCAGTTGCTGCACGAAGACGACCTCATCCGTGCCGGCCGCGTCCAGACCGCGTCCACGCCCGGGATAAAGGAGCAGGCCGCCAGCCACGCCAGCGGTAAGAACAGCGCTAAGTATCCAAAACAGCATGCAGGACCTGAAGCATATGGCCGGGGAGGGTCAGCCCGGCGGGAGTGATCGTGGCACTTGAGGCGGCCAAAGCCTGATCGGCGGTCACGACGAGCGGGGCGACAGCGCTGATCAGGTTTGCGTATATGTATGGGCGCGGTATGGCGGCAAACCCGGTGACGCGTCGACACACCCGAAAGGTGAGGGCGCGACCCGGCGACGCAGCTCACTGGCGTCAACGCTCAATGGCGTCAACGGGGGGCGGCGCCGCGTCAGCCCGGGGGGCTTCCCTACGCCGCCGCCCACCGACACGGGAGCGTGACTTGCGCCCGCAGCCCACCTAACTCTGACCGGGAGAGCCGCAACGTGCCCCCATAAAGGGCGCTCGTGTCTGCAACAATGGCCAACCCAAGCCCGGTCCCCGGTGTGCTCTCATCAAGCCGCTGCCCCCGTTTCAGGGCCGCTTTCGCCTGCGCTTCGGTCAGCCCAGGACCATCATCCTCAATGACCAGAACAAACTGATCCGTCCCGTCGCCACGCTCGCGGGCGCGTGCGTCAAGATCATCCTGGGCGATTGGGCGCACGGCGATCGCCACATCATGGCAGGCCCACTTGCACGCGTTGTCGAGCAGGTTGCCGAGCATTTCCTCCAGATCCTGGCGCTCTCCAAGGAAGATGGGCGCCGCGGCAGCACCCACGCTCAGATCGGGCTCGACGTTGTCATCCAGACCTTGCGACACGTGAATGCGGCGCTGTGGGTAGAGCTTTGACAGGGTCCGTTGCAGCGCCGTGACGACCGGATGGACTGGCGTCTCCACGCCCAGCACCTTAACGCGCGCTGCCGTGCGTGCCCTGTTGAGGTGATGATCCACCTGATCGCGCATGATGCGGGTCTGCTCCATCACGCGCTCAGCGAGGTCCGGATCGTTCCGCTCAGCCGCATTCAACAGTACGGAAACCGGCGTCTTGAGGCCGTGCGCCAGATTGCCGACATGCGTGCGCGCGCGCTCCACGATCGCGGTGTTGGCATCAAGCAATCCGTTCAACTCCACCTGCAGCGGCCTCACCTCGATCGGCAGATCCACCTCCAGGCGCGACGACACCCCCCCACGGACCTTGGCGAGGCCCGTCTGAATGCGTTTGAGCGGCATCAGACCAACGAAGACGAGCGCCAACGGAAGCACCAGCAGCGCAAGCGCCAACACCGCCAAGGATGCGGCCAGCTTGTCTGAGAAACTCTGCACGGTCTGCTCCACCTCGTCCCGATTGCCGGTCACGGTGAAGCGATAGAAACGCCCGCCAGTGAAGGAGCCGTCGGCCACGAACGTGATTTCCTGGGCCACACGCAGTCGCTCGCCGCCGCGCAAGTCGAGGTCGAACAGTGCCGTTGCGTCCGACGCATCAGCGCTCTCGCTGTCGTCCAGTGCGCCGTCGTCGGCAGGGTCATCTGCGGTGTCGGGCGCCGGCACCGCCGCATCGATCGCCCCGTCGTCCAGCAGGGTCCGGCCGCCGCCCGCGGGCGGTGCGATTACCGCGAAGCGAGGGATGACAAGTGGCTGGCTGCGCAGGGACGGCGAGGTCAAAGGCCAAAGCTCAGCGCGCGTGTCGTCACGGTCAAACCGAACGGGCCGGCCCTGTTCGTCGACAGGCTCAATCTGCCAATACCAGCCGTTCGCGATCTCAATGTTGAACAGCAGTTCGCCCAGATCCTCCGGCCGGCGCGGCGGGCTGTCAGGCGCGATCGTGGAGGAGGCGATCAGCAGCGTCGTCAGCTGATTGAGGCGCAGATCGAAGTCGGCCTGAATGCGTTCGCGGTAGATGGCGTTGAGCGTGAGGCCGACCAGCGGCAATGCAATCGCTGCCCATATGAAGGTGACGGCGACAATGCGTACGGAAAGTGAGGTGAGCAGATCGCGCGCCGTCCATCCCGGCAGCAGCCGCTTGAGGGCTGAGCGGGCGCGGGTGCTGCGCCAGCCGCGCCGCAGGCGCCGTGCCGCGTCACCAGCCCCCCTGGCCACGCCGGCAGCGGTGCGACGCATCGCTTGATGGAAGTCGGTGCTTGCCATGGGCTTCTGGCTACGGTGGGTCGACGCCGAGCGACATCCCGCAGCCTGCTCCGTCTCTGTCTATTGCGGTCTCGCTCAACAATCACAGCGGTCGGCGGAGCGGCTGCGTTGCGGGCACGAGATGTCATGCCTCGTCGCCGTCGCGTTCCGACAAGCGATAGCCGAGCCCGCGCACCGTGTGGATCAATTTGTCGGGTATCTTTTTGCGCAGGCGACCGATGAACACCTCGATCGTGTTGGAATCACGATCGAAATCCTGGTCGTACATGTGCTCAACCAGTTCCGTTCGCGAGACCACACGGTCCTGATGATGCATCATGTAGGACAGGAGCCGGTACTCGTGGGAGGTGAGTTTGATCGGCTCGCCCCGGCAGGTGACGCGGGCAAGTTTTGCGTCCAATTCCAGCGCCCCACAGCGGATCGTGTTGGACGCAAGCCCGGCGGCCCGGCGCAGCAGCGCACGGACGCGGGCCATCAGTTCCTCAGCGTGGAACGGCTTGGTGAGATAGTCATCTGCGCCCGCGTCGATGCCGGAGACTTTGTCGCTCCAGCGATCGCGGGCCGTGAGCACAAGCACGGGCATGGCGCGGCCGGAATTGCGCCACGCTTCGAGGATGGAAATGCCGTCCATCGTGGGCAGACCAAGGTCCAGGATGGCCAGGTCGTACGGTTCGGTGTCGCCAAGGTGGTGGCCGTCGGCACCGTCGGAGGCGCTGTCGACGACATAGCCTGCGTCCTCCAGCCAACTGCGGAGCTGCGCATTGAGGTTCGGATCGTCCTCGACGACGAGAATGCGCATTGTGAAGTCTCCCGTGGCTGAGCGGCGACCCGGTCCGCAACAGCGTTGCTTTGCTGGCGGGGCACCCGGGCCGGACGAACTGGCCTGGACGCCTGGGCCAGCAGACACGGTGGTCACACACCTCTGCCAGCGGTTGCGCCGGGCGGCCCGTTACATCCGCAACGATACCTCGCGCAGCGTCAGTCTGGAAGAGGCCCGAACACGGCCGAAAATCGTCATGACCGTGCCAATGACGCCACCAGCCAACTGAATGAGTTGTGTGACACGGTCGCCGAACGCCGAAATGTCGTCTGCATTCACATCGACGCCGATGATGGGTCCGAGCAGCGGCAGGACCGTGGAGGCGGCTGTGATGAGCGCCCCCCAGATGGTGATTGACTGGCCCCACCACTTCTGGTCGCCCGCCGCGGATCTGTCCGGCGTTGATGCTCCGGTGGATACGCCAATCGCTTCTCCATTCGTGGTTGCGCCGATCTCGCGATTGACAGGGCGGCCCTGCCCGTCCAGTTGCCCGGCCTCGCGCGATGCTGATTTTTTATCGACCACAATTTTCTCCAATCCGTCCATCATAAGTGCCCGGCGCAATGTTTTATCGACCCGGGCCAACCACCCGCGACCGAACCTCCAGAAATGGCTCAGGCCGCGGTAATGGGCCCGACGTTCATCGGCATATCGCTTCACGGTTGCCTCAATCGGTTTTTGAAATGCCGTTGAAATCGTGATGGGACCGATCTCCCCGTCCACATCGACCCCCAAAGTGCTCTGCAACAGGCGCGCGGCCCGCCCCACCCCTTGATTCACAGCGCAATCAAAATGAAAAAATGCAATTGGAAAGGGGAGACGACCGCACTTTGCCGGAACCCAATAAAGCCGGTGGTAAATCGCCGCCAGTTCCTCCTCGGATATGCTTTTCATGGCAGCATGAATGGCGTCATTTGTAGCGGGAAGTGCCCCCCACCGCCGGCCGCGATTGCGACGCCAGTTCTCAAAGACCTCCTGGGTCACACCACGGTAAGTGGCGCCACCAGGATCGTGCGGATCATCTGACCAACCGCCCTCGGCCGCCAGCACATGCTTGAGGGAGGATTGAAAGATCGGGCAATCCGGACCGGCCTTGATCGGCGGGGCATGATCTTTCGGCCAACGGAACCCCAAAAGGCGCGTC
>CAZGNQ010000224.1:0-6299 GCA_964527285.1 uncultured Hyphomicrobiales bacterium
GCGCGCTGCCCCCGCTACACCTGAAGCGCCCAGGCTCAAGCCGTGCCGGGCGCAAGATGGGTGGGCGCAAGAAGGGTGGGCACAAGGGTGGTCGATGGGCCCGGCTTGCAGGCGTTTGCGACAGGATGGCCCTACCCGTGCTGGGGCGAAGCGGCCAGTCGCCTGCGGTCTCGTCGCTTCTCGCCGTCAGCAGGTCCCCCGTGGACGAGGTTGACGTTATGAAAGCTGGGGTCACCGACAGGCACCGGCGATCTCACGGGCGGAAGTCGCCGGCTCTTCGGACCAGCGTCAATCGTCTTCAACGATCCGCCCGGTTGTGGGCTCAGCGAATGCTCTGAATGGCGGTCTCGATTGTCTCCATCTCACGTTGCGCGGCATTGCGCCCGTGGAGGATCAGATCTTCCGCCCGGTGGAAGTCAAACAGCCCGAAGCCATCCAGTTTTGGCTTCACCATCAGGTCCGGCGGGTCTCCCACCATCCGCGCGCGCGCCACGCGATCCTGGATGATGCTGAAGGCGTCCATCATGACCGTCGAGATGCCGGGCGCGCCCGAACCTTTACCGAAGAACTGGCGATAGAGAAGCTGTGCGGCTGGCCAACTGCCTGGCTCGACTTCGTTGATCGGCTCATCCAGTGCGTCCGCCTCGGTCTCGGTGCCGTAGTCGGGAATTATGCTCCCCTTGCCGAACGTATCGGCGTGCAGGTTGACCGCGATCACCAATTGTGCGCCCAGCGCGCGGCAGACCGAAACGGGGATCGGGTTGACCAGCGCACCATCCATGAACCAGCGATCATTGATCCTGACGGGATGAAAAATACCTGGCAGCGCATAGGAGGCGCGCATCGCATCCACCAGGCGCCCGCGTGTCAGCCAGACCTCGTGTCCCGTCCCCAACTCCGTTGCAACGGCGACGAAGCGGCGTTCCAGCGTCTCGATATCGACACCGCTCAGGTTTTCTTCCAACCGAGCGGTCAGGCGGTTGCCGGTGATCAGTCCGGAGCCCGCAAGATTGAAATCAAGGAGGGAAAACATCTTGCTCCGCGTCATTTCGCGGGCAAATTCCTCAAGTTTATCAAGAGCGCCGGCAACATAGGTGCCACCGCAGACCGCGCCGATCGAGGTGCCGACGACAATCTCAGGCCGGATCCCGGCCTCCTCAAGCACTTGAAGAACTCCGATATGCGCCCACCCGCGTGCGGCACCGCCGCCAAGAGCCAAACCGATTTTTCCGGCAGCCATCGGCGCCCCTCTTGATTGATCTCTCCCGGCCACGACGGCTCTGGATCTGAACGTCAGCGCTCCGCGCAATCAGCGCAAGGATCATGCCGATCCCATGTTGATCACTGTCGCGTCACCCGTCCACGGCGCGAAGGCGATATCACCCGCCACCGGTCACAACGCCCTCGGTGTCGAGGCGGACGAGTTCAACCTCGCCGTCCGCACCGGTTTTCAATGCGCGATAAAAGCAACTGCGCGCGCCGGTGTGGCAAGCCACGCCATCCCCCTGAACACCAACCCGCAGAACGACTGCATCCTGGTCGCAGTCCGTCAGCATCGCCTCGATGCGCAACTCGTTGCCGCTGCTTTCACCCTTGCGCCAAATTGCCCTACGCGACCTGCTCCAAAAGTGGGCGATTCCCGTCTCCACGGACAGGTCCAGCGCCTGACGGCTCATGTGCGCAACCATGAGAACGGCATTGTCAGAGGCATCGACCACGATGGCCGTGATGAGCGGCGGCTGGCTGCGATCCGCCTGATCGGCAAAGCGCGGCATAAAGCGGGCCCCCTGCTCCAGTTCGTGCGCATGTGACATCACCACCTCCAAAACGAAAAAAGGCTCCTGTCGCACAACGGACAGGAGCCATCCCACGTCAAGGTCGCCAACGGCGTGCCATCGGTCAGCTCTGAGCGCAGATGCCGCAGCAGCACACGGTCGGGATGACCGGGGCGGAATCCACGCGAGCCGACCTTTTGACTGAGCCTTTCACGTCCGCGCCCCGAGTAACCGGGCGGCCCCAGACGGAATACGCAAAGTGCCCGCGTACCACGCACTCAGCCGGAGCGGACCGCCAAAGACCGGCAACCTTATTTGGGCTGAGCCTACCGGCCAACAGCCATCATCATGAAGCGGTTTTTCTCCGACAGGTCATTCTTGAAAATGCCGGTGAACTGCGTGGTGATCGTCGAGACGTTACGCTTTCCAACGCCGCGCAGCGACATGCACTGGTGCACCGCTTCGATCATCACCGCGACGCCGCGCGGACGCAGCGACGTTTCGATTGCCGTGCAAATCTGTGCCGTCATTGTTTCCTGTGTCTGCAGACGGCGAGAAAAAATCTCAACGACGCGTGCCAGCTTTGAGATCCCGACAACGCGGTCCGTGGGATAGTACGCCACATGTGCCTTGCCGATGAACGGGATCATATGATGCTCGCAGTGCGAGTTCATGTCGATGTCGCGCAGCATGACCAGGTCGTCGTAGCCGCTCACCTCTTCAAAGGTGCGCGAAAGCACGTCGACAGGGTCCTCAGTGTAACCGGAGAAAAACTCACTGTAGGCCTTGGTCACGCGCTTCGGCGTGTCCAGCAGACCCTCGCGGTTTGGGTCATCCCCCGCCCAGGCCAACAACGTGCGCACCGCAGCTTCAGCTTCCTCGCGTGTTGGACGCTGGCCGGCAGGTTTGAGCAGTTGCGCGGAGCCTCCCTGACCGTTCAAGGAAACGCCATTGGTTGTATCATGCAGCATGGGATCAGCCATCTGAGTGCCTCAGGGTTGGAGGATGACGCGCGGCTTGTCTGTTGGGAGAAGCTGACGTCCTCAGGGGAAAGTCACGTGTCTTGGGTGCTGATGCGCCCCTCGGCTCCCTGTTGCGCGCCCTGCGGTGCCCCACATTCAGGGGGTCAGGTCAGGGCCGGCGAACCGGTTTTGCCAGAACACGTATCATCAACGTCACAGTCAACGTAGGTGGCGACCAGCTGGCAAGCAAGCCGTCGCTGCCATGATCAACGCAGATGCTCGGAGATCAGATGACCGATCTGGATGATATTTACTCCGACGATATCCTTGTCCTGGCGGCACAAATGCCCCGCACTGCGCGCCTTGAGGCGCCGGATGCCAGCGGAACGGCCCATTCAAAGATGTGTGGGTCGACCGTGACCGTGGACGTCAAACTCGATGGCGAACGGGTCAGCGACTACGGCCAGGAGGTGAAGGCATGCCTGCTGGGCCAGGGCACCGCAGCCGTTCTCGGTGCCCATGCGGTCGGTGCGACGATCGATGAGATCCGCGAGGCCGCCAGACAGATGCGCGCCATGCTGAGGGAGGACGGACCTGTGCCGGCCGGCAAGTGGTCCGATCTCGGGCAATTGCAGGGGGTGAAGCACTTCAAGGCGCGCCACGCATCGACGCTTCTGGCGTTCGACGCCATTGAAGCGGCATTCCGCAGCGTGGGCCGCTGAAACCGACCGGCACGCACTGTTTTGAACCGGGTGGACGCGCCGTGGACCCGCCTCAGTCACGGTCGCGAGTGGCGTGTTCCCACAGGGCGCTGGCGCCGTGCGATCCTGGCTCGCTTTCAGGTGCGCCGGGCTTTTTTGCTCGCGGCAAGGCCCCCGCGCCGGGCGTTCCCGGTGTGCAAACTCACGCGCAAGGTCGCGCGCGCGGCGGGATCACGACACCGGCGTAATGTTACCAAGCACTCCCGGCGCAATCGCTTGAAACGGAAACAGGGTTTTGACAACACTTGCGTCGTAAAGTTTCGATGGCGGCCTGTCTCAGAACGCTTCATCTGACAGCCGCCCGTCACTTGGCATTGGCCGCGGCACCTGGTTCAGGACGACACGATTATGATGTGGTTCCCGTTCTCTCAGCGATTGGACGCACCCGGTAACGCGGGCGCCTTGGCTCAGCCGCGGCGGATCGGCATCGCACTCTCTTTGCTGACCCTCACACTCGGTGCTTTTGTCTTCACAGTGGCAACGCTCCACCCGGCGACCTACGCGAGCGTCACCGGCATTGCTGGCATTGCGCAGGCGAAATCGTCACTGATCGTGCGCGGCCGGCGACTGCGCTGCGGCGGCGGGCTCGGCAAGGATATGTCCTCGCTACCCGTCATGGGCACCGCCATTCCGTCACGGAAAGTGTTCTTTATCAACACCCGCTTGATGCGGCGCTATCCGGCAAGTTTCAGCCACTTCGTGTACCTGCACGAGTGCGCTCACATGTACACGTACTCTGAAAGCGAAGCGGACTGCTGGGCCATCAAGCGAGGGCTCTATCGCGGCCTGTTCAACCGCAGCTCGATCGATCAGATCTGCAAGGCGCTGTGGAGCACACCTGCGGGGCTCTATCACAACGCTGGCCCAAGCCGGTGCGAGCAGCTCAAGCAGTGTTACGTCAAGGCGACGCGCCAACGCTGACCGGGAAGTGCTGCGCTACGCGGCACCCTTCAAATGGGACGCAAGCGCATCCACGGCGCGATCGATCTCGTAGCGCGTGTTGTAATAGTGCGGGGAAAATCGCAGCATCGGCGGCAACTGGCGGCGTTGGGAATCAAGCCAAGTCGATGCCGGCCTGGAGACCGAGATGTTCACGCCATCCGTCGCCAATGCATCCCTGATGCGCACGGCGTCATCGGCGCACGCACACCCCTCCACCGCTGCCGACACAATCGCGCATGGCGCATCCCCCAGGTCCATCGTCTTCACACCGTCGAGCGTGTTCAGCTGGGCCCGCAACGCTGCCGCCAGGCTCCAAGCGCGATGCTGGATCGCCTCAAGGCCTATCGAAATCGCGTAATCAGCGGCGGCTCCAAGGGCGAGATGCGCCGCGAGGGAGCGCTCCCACAGTTCAAACCGTCTTGCATCGCCGCGCTGCCCGTACCTTGCCGGTGCTTCCCAGGGCAGACCGGTATGGTCGCCCAGGGCAGGCTCAAGGCCGCGTTCCAGCCATGCCCGTTTCACATAGATGAACCCACTGGCGCGTGGCCCCCGCAGGAACTTACGGCCAGTTGTCGATAGAAAATCACACTGTAAATCAACCACGTCGACCGGCATCTGCCCGACCGCCTGGCACGCGTCCAGCAGGAAGGGGACGCCATGTGCGGCCGCCAGCCGGCCAACGGCGCGTGCCGGGTGGACGGTGCCGCCGTTTGTCGGGATCCAGGTGAGCGCAACAAGCTGAACAGGGCCTTGTGGTCCCGGCGTGCGCATCGCCTGCTCAAGCGCCTCGAGGTCCAACGTGCCTGTCTGACGGTCGCTGGGGATAACCGTGATGCCAAGGCCATGGCGCTGGCGCGCCTGGAGCAGCGCCACGTGATTGGCACAGTAGTCGGCTTCGCAGACCGCGACGCAACCACCTGCGGAAAGATGCCCGCCTGCAATCAGGCCATGGAAGATCTGCAGCCAACCGATGGATGCGTTCTCGACGATCGCGATCTCGTCATGCGACGCGTTGATGAGCCGGGCCAGTGCGCCATAGCACGCCTCACGTGCATCAGCGGCAGCAATGTCAGCTTCATAGCCGCCCAACGTGCTCTGCAATTTCAGGTGATCGAACAGCACCTGTTCGACAGGTGCCGGCATGAAGGCGGCGCCTGCGTTGTTGAGATGGATGCGCCCCGCGCTGGCAGGCGTCTCCCAACGGACACGCGCAATCAGGTCATCACTCCAGGCTGCCGGCACCATGGGCGTCCACTCACGTTGGCGCGATGCTGAAGCTGCACTTGAACAACCAGGGCAGACCGCAACGGAGCCATGTTGGCATGCAAAGGGCCGACCCGATCGGGCCGGCCCTGGATCAAGTCACTCGCACCCAGACGCTGTCAGCGCACGTAGGGGCAGATCAACACGTCGCCGTCGTAGGTCACATACGTGTCTGTGTCCCAGTCATAGCTGCGGAAACGGCTGCGGCAGCGGCGCTTGGCATCAAGATAAGCGGTCTCTTCGCCGTCGTAGGCCGCAGCAACCGGACCAATCGGGTCAAGAAGCGGATCGTCCTCAACGATCACCGCGCCGGAGCGCCGCTCAACGCTGTCACGTGCCGCGTTGGCAATGATGGCGCCAAGCGCAACGCCGGCAACACCAATGGCAATGTCGCGACCCACGCGGGACCGGTGCCGCCGGCGTGCGACGTAACCTGGGCGCACAATCGTCTTCTCAACGATCACAGGCGCACGGCGACGAACGTAGGGCCGATCAACCACGACGGGGCGACGGCGCTCCACCACGACCGGACCGCGCGGGCGCACAACGCGGCGCTTCACAACCACTGGCCGATCGTTGCGGAGAATACGGTCACG
>CAZGNQ010000225.1:0-6292 GCA_964527285.1 uncultured Hyphomicrobiales bacterium
CTCGTCGCCACGACTATCCGTCTGACAGTCGGCGACGCGCTGGTGGACCAGATGACCATCGGCGCCATCGTCTCAGCAGATCAGGTGGCAGGATGTGTTGAACCCGTGGCTCTGCCCGACACGGCCGCTTCTGATGGGGCGGCCGATGGCACGGCGACATCTGACACGGGCAGCACCCGGTCGGCCATGCTTGATCTTGATGATGCGGCTGGGAAAGACGCCGCACCGGCAGCCACCGCAACGTCAGCACCCGCCGCCAGCGCGGATACGGTGCAAACGAAAATCCTCTCCGGCCGGGAGGACGCAAGCCTTGTGTTCTACGCCAACAAAAGCATCTTCCGGCGCAACGAGCCCATCAAGCTGTTTATCCAGCCGCCGCGCGACTGTCGTCTGACGCTCATCAACGTGGATGATAAGGGCGAGAGCTGCGTCCTCTTTCCGCTTGAGGCCTACAGGTCTGCCGACCGGGTCATCGAGGCGAATACGACCTTTGAATTTCCTCCGCGCGGCACCATGCGTACGCCGGACGACCGCCATGAGACGTTCATCGCGCTGTGCAATGCCTCGCTGGCAGCGCTCGCGGACGAGACCCGCAATACCGACGAGATCAGCTGCCTGAAGAGCGCTGATGCGGCCAGCACACGCGCAACGAAGGTGCTGGAGACCGTGCAGCTCGATCCCGATGATCCGGGACTTGATGCCGCGGATGCCGGTGCGGATCAGCCGCGCATCCTGCGCCGGTCGCTCACCGTGCGCATTACACCGTGAAGGAGGACGGTATGATTGCCAGGATGAGCGGTTCGTTTTTCCTCGCGCGCGCAGGTCTTCCAGCAACGCTGCTCGTCGCTTTGGTGGTGACGACAGCTCCTGCACCCGCCGCACGCGCGCAATCCGCTGAATCACGCGGCACGCCGGAGCTTCTGTTGCTCCCCAGTGACGGCTCCGGCCCGGTGGACCTGACGGGCGACGGCATGTTCCCCGACGAACCGGTTGCCGCGCCCATTGATGCGCGTGCTGAAGCCGCGGCGGCCTGCCTGGCAAACCCGGCAGACGCGTTTGCCTGTGCCGTGGCTGCCGACACCGGCGGTGGGCTGGAGAGCTTTTCCGGCGGCCGATTGGAGACGGTGGTGCTTCGGCCAGATGAGGAGGCGCCCACCGGGCTCGCCGTGGCCCCGATGACCCACGATACACGGGATCTGCCGCCGAAGGGCACAGGCGCCGTGCCGGACGCGCGCACAACGATCGATCCTCCCATGGCTCCGCGAGCGGGCGCCACACGGCGGGATACGCTCGCCATGGTGGAGGTCGATATTCGCTTTGGCTACGACAGCGCCGCTCTGGCGCCGAGCGAGACGCCCAAGATCGCGCAGCTCGCTGCAGCCCTCACGCATCCGCTCAACCAAAACAGCGGTTTCCTGCTGATCGGGCACACCGATGCCAAGGGCTCGGACGCCTACAACTGCCGCCTGTCGGCGCGGCGGGCCGAGGCTGTTCTGGCAGCGCTTCAGGCTCAGGGCGTGGCAGCCGATGCTTACATCGCCGTCGGCGCAGGCGAGCGGCTGCTGCGCACGCCCGACGCACCGCGCGATGGTGCAAACCGGCGCGTGGGCATTTCGAAACTCGATGCCAAAGGCGCCCGGACACTCGCGCGTGTCATGCGGCTCTGCAATTGATTGAACGGCGGACGAATGACAGGCTGATCGGACGAAGGTGTGGGGGATGGTTATGGATTGCGTGAGGCGCTGGATGATCATGCCACTTGCGGCAACCCTTGTCGTGGTTGGAGCTGCGGCGGCGCTGGGATGCATGGCGGCGCTCACTGTGGCGCCGGCCATGGCTCAAGTCGCGGTGTACGAGGGCGACGTCGACCTGACGGGTGATCCTCCGCCGCTGTTCCAAAGCACGGGCAACGTCACGGCTGAAATCGCAGAGATGCGCCGCGTGCTGAGACTGGGGCGCATGAGCCCGGTCCGCGACCTGGGAGAGCGCGACTTTTTCCGCCAGCTTGGACGCCCCGTCGGGCGGCTGTTCATGGAGGTGGAAGGACAGCAAAAGGTTGCCTGCACGGCCTCGCTGATCGCGGACGATCTGATCCTGACGAACAATCACTGCATCGCCGCCAATCCCAACGGGCGCGTCACCAAGGCGTTTCTGCGCATGGGGTTTCTGGTCCGCGGCGAACCGCGCGACCAGCACGTCTTCTATGAGGTCACGGTCGCACCGGAGGAAAATGATGCGGCGCTCGACTACGCCATCCACCGGGTGGCGGGCGATCCAGGCAAACGCTGGGGCACGGTTGCACTCGCTCCCGAGGCTGAACTGGGCGACAGCCAGTCTCTGTTCGTCATTCACCACCCCCTGGGCTTCCCGCAGTATGTCAGCCGCGCCTGCCTGTCCGCGCGTCCTGCGCTTCAGGGTGCCGAACTGCGCCACCAGTGCGACACGTTCGAAGGCTCATCCGGCTCGCCGGTTTTTGACCTGGGCGAACGTAAGGTCGTGGCGCTCCACTACGGCGCGCCGGAAGTGGGGATCGTAAAGGGGGCCAAGCGGCTGGACGCGATTGCCGAGCGATCCGAGATGCTCAAGCGCCTCGATGGGAGCGCGCAAGGCACGCGACGGTCCAATGGATGGCTGAGCGGGCTATACAGGCGCAATCGACGTGACGCACCTGCGGGAGATGATCCGACAAGCGCCGACTGGGCAGCCGTGCGCGGCACATCGAGCTGCGCCATGCTGGACGCATTCCTGTCTAATCATGGCCAGAGCCGATATGCAAAGTTTGCGAAGGCGCGGCGTTCGGAGCTCAATTGCGGAGCGCGCGTCGTCGCGAGAAACGCTGACGTGAACGAGGATGCTCCACCGCGTGCCCAGGATAGGCAGCCAGTGCTGCAGGGGCGAGAGCTGGTGATTGCTGTTCAGGAAGAATTGAACCGGCATGAATGCGATGCGGGTAAAACTGACGGCGTCTGGGGCACGAAAGGCCGCCTTGCACTGACCGCATTCGCCAAATCAGTTGATCAGACCGCCGCTAGCGATGCCCCGTCGCAGGCGCTGCTCACACAACTGCGTGGCGTCACCGATCCTGCCTGCAAACCGACTGATCCGGAGTGCGATGGCATTGTTGTCGCACTCGCGTCGGGCGGAACGACCTGCATGAAGCCGGGCTCAGGCGAGAGCTTCAAGGACTGCCCCAAGTGCCCCGAGATGGTCGTGGTGCCGGCGGGCAGCTTTATGATGGGGTCTGATGCGGAGGAGGAGGGCCGCTACGACGATGAAGGCCCGCAACGGCGGGTGACGATCGCGCGGCCGTTTGCGGTCGGCCGCTTCGAAGTGACGTGGGACGATTGGGAGGCCTGCGTTGCGAACGGACGCTGTGAGCACGAGCCAGACGACAGTGGCTGGGGTCGCAGTCGGCGGCCAGTGATCAACGTTAGTTGGGATGACGCCCAGGCCTATGTCCGCTGGCTGAGCGGCAAGACGGGGCAGTCCTATCGCCTGCTGAGCGAGGCGGAGTGGGAGTACGCGGCACGGGCGGGGACGTCAACCGCCTACTTCTGGGGCAACACATTCGATACATCTCGGGCCAACAATCGCTACAAGACGGTCGAGGTCGGGCGGTATGGTGCGAACGCCTGGGGCCTGCACGACGTGCACGGCAACGTCTGGGAGTGGGTCGCGGACTGCTACGCGAGCTACGCCACCGGAGCACCGACGGACGGTTCGGCACGCACAACGGGGTTGTGTTCGTATCGCGTTCTCCGCGGCGGTTCCTGGTACCTCAATCCTCAGCTTCTCCGCTCCGCATTCCGGCTCAGGGGCAGGCCAGGCAACCGGAACTACGACAACGGCTTCCGTGTTGCGAGGACGTTAAATCCTTGATCTTTTCCTCCTCACCGCTTGTGGGCACGACCCTTCGGCCCGGCACCGTCTCTCTCCCCGCGCCGGATTGCTTACCGATCCGATCAAGGTAAGCGGGGAGAGATGTTGGCGCAGGCCGACAGAGAGGGGCAGATGCTTGCCGATCGCTTACGATGATGCGCCGGCAAACAATAGCGCCCGCTCGGTGCACCTGCCCCTCACCCGCCCTGCGGGCACCCTCTCCCAGCCCCGGATCGCTTGCCGGTTTGCGCAAGATGAAGGGGAGATTTATATGCCGCCAAGGCCCAGCCGCGCTCGTGACACGAGCTTCCGCATCACGCGATGCGACCGTCGCCGCATCAATCCCAACGGCACTCGTATCCGCGCAGCCTCGCCGTCATGGTGGTCAGAGTGGCCGTTTTGCCGGTTGGGCACGTGCAGCGCCCATCGGTGATGCGGCCGCCAAGGCATGTGATCCGACGCCCACCGACCGCGCCGGCCGTGGTGCGTGATCGCGGCCGCGCTGCGCTCGACGGATAGCGCACACACCGGATTTCCTTGGCGGTCGACGTCTCGCGCACAGTCCTCTGCGTCGCGCCCCGCGGACAGACGCACCGTCCGGAAACGACCCGCCCACCTGTGCAGGAGACCGTTTTTCTGCTCCAAGAGATGGAGCGATCCGGCACCCGCGCGACGCGCGCCCGCTTCGAGACCGGTTGGCGGGGGATGCACTCATAGATCCGAGCCTTTGCGCTGTAACTGACCGTACGCCGTAGGTGTTCCGGCGGGCACTTACAGCGGCCGTCCCGCATGAACCCGCCCTTGCATTTCTGCAGTGCGACCGCATCGGAGGGCCGCGGGCGTTGGGCTGGCGTCATGGTCACAGCTCGGTCCGGTGGCGTGGTCCGCGCGACCGTCTTGCGCTGGTCACGGCACGCCAACTCACCCCGCCGTGCTTTGGCGTAACGCGCGAAAGGGCTGGCCCCATGCGCATCGATGAATGCTTTCAGAACCGCGCAACTTGAGGTGTCCTTGAGCGTACTCCACTCCCGTGCAGCCGGGTCAACGCGTTGGGAACGTCCCAACCCGTTGTTCAGCCTGTTACCCGTTTCTGTGTTGGCCGCCGTTGCGCCCTGAGGCCCCGCCGCATCCTGGCGCAATGCCGCCAGCTTGCGCGACGTCTCAACCAGTCGGGCCATGCGTTTGCCTGCATTCAGCCGGCCCGGATCCACCGCGCTATAGTGCAGGCCCACCACCCTGCGTGTGCCGTTGTCGAAAATCGGCGCGCCGGAGGAGCCGCCAGTGGTGTCGCAAACATGGAGCAGATCGTCCCCATCGACGGCCGGCTCATGCGCGCGACAGCGCCCCAATGAGATGCGCTGTGAGAAGCCTCCAGGGTGGTGGATGATGAAGAGGCTTTGGCGATCACCCGGCGTGCCCTGGTCCAGGGTGACGGTGCCCCATTCATTGCCCGGCCGTCCGCGGACCTTCAGGATGGCGTAATCGAGAGCCTGATCTGCCTCGATGGGCGGCAGCACCACCGGATACTGCGCAACCCCGCGTCGCGAGCGCGGCACGAGGTAGCCCATGGTGAGCACCATTTCCGTCGCTTCGATAATGCAATGGTGGTTCGTCAAAATCTCGGTTTCGGAAATCAGGCTCGCGGTGCAGTAACCAACGCCACCGCGGGCCGTTGTGTAGTTGAGACGCCCAACAGGCTTGGCGAGGCGGCGCAAAATATCGCGTTCGCTCAGTTCGTGCACCGGCTGCATGTCGTCAGCGCCGTTGATGCTTTCGAGCATCCGGGTCGATTGGCGCGCCGGGGGATCGAGGTCGTAAACGGTGCCACCCGGATAGGCCACGGCCTGGGCGTTGGCCTGGAGCGCCGCTGCCAGCCAAATGGCCACGGTGAGCGCGATGCAGGCGAACGCACGCAAGATCATGGCACTAGGCCTCCCTGCAAACAGTGTTAGGCGAACGAGCATTAAAAGCGCTGGGATGGACGCGGTGAACGACTGAGCATCCCGGCGCGTGTGGCGAGAACGGTCCTTCAAAATCTCAGGTTGGTCAATCGTGCCGGTCGCTAAGGTGTTGGTGTATCAAGGCGTGATTCAACACGAGGTTGAGTTGCAAGTGTGGGAATGCCTGGAGGCCTGCGCAGACCGGACGATCAGTGGCGCTCCGACATCGTCTCATCTGCCGAGGCTAACGCGAAAGTGGTTGCTTGGATCACGCCCGCTGATCACGCGGATGCTTGGCGATTGCGGCGCACGAAGTTTTATCGAGGATGGGGCGATCCAGCGGTCACCGACGAATGCCGCAACAAAAACACGGCCGATGCCGTAGAGCCACATGTCAGAGTTGGGTCAAGCAGCGAAAACCTCACTTTGAGCACATGTCGTCGGCTGATCCGCTATGACCTGACCAAGGCGCG
>CAZGNQ010000226.1:0-6267 GCA_964527285.1 uncultured Hyphomicrobiales bacterium
TCGGCGATCTCGTAGAACGTGCCGTTGATCTTCACGCGCTGGAAGCCGCGCTTCGTCAGCTCTGCCAGTTCCTTGCGGAACTCTCCCATGCGCCACATCTCGAAGGGGGCCAGCAGATAAAGGCGGGTGCGCTCGGGCTGGGCCAGGATGCGGTCAACCATCTGCGTCACGGTCTGGCTCTCAATCGGCAGACCGGTGGCGGGCGAATGCGGCACCCCGATGCGGGCGAACAGCAGGCGCAGATAATCATAGATCTCGGTGACCGTGCCCACGGTGGAGCGCGGATTGCGCGATGTGGTCTTCTGCTCGATGGAGATTGCCGGCGACAGGCCTTCAATCAGGTCCACGTCCGGCTTTTGCATCATCTCCAGGAACTGGCGCGCATACGCCGACAGGCTCTCCACGTAGCGCCGTTGGCCTTCGGCATAGATGGTGTCAAAGGCAAGCGATGACTTACCTGAGCCCGACAGGCCCGTGAAAACAATGAGTTTTTCCCGGGGCAGATCGATCTCGACTTTCTTGAGGGAGTGCTCTCTCGCGCCGCGCACGGACTGGAAGTTGTTTTCCGACATGTCACGCCACCGGATGGTGCTCGGGTCCGGCTCAGCCCCCCAACGCTATCGGGAGGGCGGGCGCCTTCCAAGGATTTGCCGCGCACTCAACACCATTTCCACCGTCTTTCGTCTTAGGCGCTGCGGCCGGCCAGACACAGACCACCGGGGGGCATGTGAGGGTCATGGCAAATTAAGTGGTTGGGTGTAAGCGGCGCTGGCGCGGTAGCACCCTTGCTGGGCCCGCGTTCAGCGCGCCTGCCACATGCGCGCTGGCGTCATGCCACGGCGCGTGGGTGGCCGGGACATCTCGGGTATTGCAGTATTCAATGAGGAGCGCTTGTGCGTCAGGGCTTGCGCCGTGTGCTGGTGCTGCCAGGATCGGCGATGGTTTAGCCGGAGCACTTGCCGAGGCTTTGGCCGCCACCCCATGTATTGCGTGAAAATTGAGGGGAGCTTCCCATGACTGGCCACATCGATTTCATCACGGGACAGACTTGGCATTACGAGACGCGTCGGGACGAAGAGACCTCGCGCCTGCAGGTCCTCAAAGTGGACCAGGAGCCCGATGGCAAAATCATCCACGTGCGGGTGACGAACCTCAAGATGGCCAATCCCTTTTCCGACGACGGTCTGGCCGCTGAAATCGGCCACCTGCCGATCGAGGCCGAGGCACTGGCCGACAGCGTGACGCAACTGGCAGACCTCCAGCCACCGCTCGACAGCGGCTTCCACGCCTATGAAGGCTGGCGGGACGCGTTCGATGACGGCGAGGCGGGCGTGTTCTGTGTGCCGGTGGCCGAGGTGATCGACATGGTGGAAGAGGCGACGCGCGAAGCCGCCGAGACCGTTGATTACGACGACAGTGATCTGACGCTCTGACGCGCCGCGCCGATCGCGCCACGACACGTCAGACGCGCTCAATCAGCTATCGCTCAAGGCCACTCCGTGTCGGCCGGCCAGATCCTGGATGAACTGCCATGCGACCCGGCCCGACCGGCTGCCGCGTGAGGCCGCCCACTTGATGGCCTCTGCGCGCAGGCTTTCGGCGTTCTCCGGAATGCCATGGTGGGCCGCATAGCCCTCGATCATCGCGATGTAGTCGTCCTGACTGCAGTTGTGGAAGCCAAGCCACAGCCCGAAACGGTCGCTGAGCGAAACCTTCTCTTGCACCACATCGCCAGGATTGAGCGCGCTTGCCCGCTCGTTCTCCGCCATGTCTCGCGAAATCAGATGGCGCCGGTTTGATGTGGCATAGAAGACGACATTGTCCGGACGGCCCTCGATCCCGCCGTCGAGCACGGCCTTGAGGGACTTGTAATCGGTGTCTTCGGCCTCGAACGAGAGGTCGTCACAAAAGACGATGAACCGCAGGCTGCTCGCCCTGAGCGCGCCGAGGCAGGCGGGAAGGCTTGCGATGTCCTCCCGGTGGATTTCGATCAGCTTGAGAAGGCCGGACCCTTCGTGCTCGGCATTCACACAGGCATGCACTGCCTTGACGAGAGAGCTCTTGCCCATCCCGCGCGCGCCCCACAACAGGGCGTTGTTGGCCGGCAGTCCGGCCGCGAACCGGCGCGTGTTTTCAAGCAGTTGCTCGGCCTGCCGGTCGACGGCGCACAACAATGCAAGCGGCTGACGGTTGACGTGAGGTACCGGGCGATAGTGGCCGCCGGCGCTCGGCGCGCCCACCGCTGTTCCTGACGCCGATGCCTCACCCTGGCTCACCCAGACGAACGCATCGGCGGCTGCAAAGTCCGCCCGTGGCGCCGGCGGCGGTGCCAGGCGGTCCAATGCGTCGGCGATGCGCGATAGCGTGCTCTCCAGGGACGCGCCGCCAGTCCCATCCACGGTCGTCATATCCTGTGTTTCCCCTGCCGCTTGTGTTGCGGTCCTGATATCTGCCCAGCCCGGCATCTCGCGCCTGGCGGTCGCGATCAAGCGGAATGGCGCACCGCGCTGGCGCAAACGCCCGGTGGCATTGCGTCAGGCGTGCCGTGGTGCTAGCGCCCCTGCTCTGTACGCTGCGCCACCGTCATGCCTTGATTGACGGGGCCACCGCGCCGACGTGGCGGGGTGCGAACGGATGCAGCCCGCTTTTTCCGACGTTTTGACGCGAGGACCGTATGCTGATCACCCCAGCATTTGCACAATCGACCGGCAGCCCGCAGAGTGGCGATTTTCTGGTCTCGCTCATCCCCTTCGTTCTGATCTTCGTGATCATGTACCTTCTCATCATCCGCCCGCAGCAAAAGCGGATGAAAGAGCACAAGGAGATGATCGACAACATTCGCCGCGGCGACGAGGTCATCACGTCCGGCGGGATCAAGGGCAAGGTCATCCGCGTCACGAACGACGAAGAATTGCAGGTTGAGATCGCCGACGGCGTGCGAGTGAAGCTGGTGCGCGGCACGGTTTCCCACGTCGTCACGAAGGGCGAGCCGGTGAAGGACAACGCCTGACGGGCCTGGCGGACGCCCGGCTTCCAACGCGCCTCGCAGCACGCTCATTGGATCGAAGCGGGCTGAGATCGGGCGGACTGTATGGGCCATGAAAGATATTGACGGTGGCGGGCGCCCGGCCCGCGCCCCACCGCACGGACATGATCGATGCTTTATTTCGCACCCTGGAAAACGGCCGTCGTCGCGCTGATTGCCGTGATGGGCATTGCGTTTGCCATACCGAATGCCTTCGACCGTGAAACGGTGGCGTCATGGCCAGACTGGCTGCCGAAACAGCAGGTGAACCTCGGGCTCGATCTGCGCGGCGGCTCACACCTGCTGTATGACATGAACGAGCAGCAACTCGTTGATGAACTGCTCGATGCCCATCGTGACGAGGTGCGCCAGCGGCTGCGCGAGGCGAAAATCCGTTACGCCAACCTGCGCGCCAACGCACAGAATGTGCGCGTGCGGATCGTCAATGCCGACCAGTTCGATGCGGCCCGCCAGTCCTTGAACGGCATGGTGTCGGCTGTTGGCGGCGGCTTTTTTGGCGACGGCTCCAACAACAACCTGGAGATCACTACCGAGGGCGCGGACACGCTCGTTCTCACGCCGACCCAGGCTGCGCTTACGGCGCGGATCAACACCGTGATGAACGCGGCCATCGCGACGATCGAACGTCGGATCAACGAACTGGGCACGACAGAGCCGATCGTGCAGCGCCAGGGCCGCTCGCGCGTTTTGGTGCAGGCGCCCGGTTTTGATGAGCCTGAGCGCTTGAAGGCCGTCATCGGACGCACCGCCAAGCTGACCTTTCACGAAACGCACCCGACGATGAGCGCCGACCAGGCCCAGCGCACGCGGGTGCCGCCGGGCTACAGGATCGTGCCCGATGCCGACCAACCGGGGTTCAACTGGCTGTTAAAGTCGCGCCCGCTCATCACCGGTGAGGAGTTGGTCGACAGCCAGCCAGGGTTTGACCAGAACAACCGCCCGGCCGTGACCTTCCGGTTTGATGCGTCCGGCGCACGCAAGTTCGCCCGCTATACGTCGGAGAACGTGGGGCGACTGTTCGCCATCGTGCTGGACAACAGGGCCATCTCGGTGCCGGAGATCATCACGCCGATCCTGGGCGGCAACGGGCAGATCACGGGCCAGTTCACGCCGCAGCAAACGACCGAACTTGCCATTCTGCTGCGCTCCGGTGCGTTGCCGGCCGAGCTGACAATCGTGGAAGAGCGCACGGTGGGGGCGAGCCTGGGCGAGGATTCCATCGCGGCCGGTGAAATCGCTGGCGTGATCGGGCTCGTGGCCGTCATCGCCTTCATCATCATGACGTACGGGCTGTTCGGCGTCTTCGCGACCACGGCGCTCGCCATCAACATCGGGCTGATCCTCGGCGCATTGTCTGCGCTTCAGGCAACGCTCACGCTGCCCGGCATTGCGGGGATCGTCCTCACCATCGGTATGGCGGTGGATGCCAACGTTCTGATTTTTGAGCGTATCCGCGAGGAGCTGCGGGCCGGAAAATCGTCGATCAATGCGATTGAGGCGGGATACCAGCGTGCGCTGGGCACCATCCTTGATGCCAACATCACCACGCTGATCGCAGCCGTCATCCTGTTCTCGCTGGGCTCGGGGCCCGTGCGCGGCTTTGCGGTGACGTTGTCGATCGGCATTTTCACATCGGTCTTCACGGCATTCGTCGTCTCGCGGCTGTTCGTCGTCCTCTGGCTGCGCCAACAGCGCCGTACCCGCGCCGGCGTCGAACTGCCGATTTAACCGGCCAGCGTGCTGACGCTTGCAGTGCGTGCAGCTTGCGCGCTGCATCGCTCAGCCCCGACCGCATCACGATGGGCCTGCGCCAGGCCAGGAGCTTGCCACCATGTATTTCCGCGGACTTGATTTCCTGCCTCGCGACACCGCGTTTCGCTTCGTCTATCTGCGCACGGTTGCGCTGGGTGCATCGGCTGCACTGGTCGTCGGTTCGCTTCTCTTGTTCGCCACCGTCGGGCTGAATTACGGCATCGACTTTCGCGGCGGCACGCTGATCGAAATCCAGACGCAGGACGGGCCGGCTGACATCGCGGACCTGCGCTCCAAGATTGGCGACCTGGGCCTCGGTGATGTGTCGATCCAGGAGTTCGGCGCGCCGACGGACGTGCTCATCCGCGTGGAGGAGCAGCCGGGCGGAGAGAAGGCGCAGCAGGTGGTGGTCGAAAAGATCAAGGGCGCGCTGGGCGATACGGTCACCTACCGCCGCACGGAGGTGGTCGGCCCGGCCGTGTCAGAGGAGCTCAAGGAGAGCGGCACGTGGGCTGTCATCGCCTCGATTGCGGCCGTTCTGCTCTACATCTGGTTCCGGTTTGAATGGCAGTTCGCCGTTGGCGCGATTGCCGCGCTGCTGCACGACGTGATCCTGACGATCGGAATCTTCTCGCTGCTCAGGCTGGAATTCAATCTGCCGATCGTCGCCGCACTGCTCACCATTGTCGGGTACTCGCTCAACGACACGGTCGTCGTCTACGACCGCATCAGAGAGAACCTTCGAAAATACAAGAAGATGCCGCTCGACCAGCTGATTGACCTGTCGATCAACAACACGCTGTCGCGCACGATCCTGACCTCCGTGACGACACTTCTGGCGCTGCTTGCGCTCTTCATTTTCGGCACTGAAGTGATCCGCGGGTTCACCTTTGCCATGATCTGGGGCGTCGTTATCGGCACCTATTCGTCGGTTTTCGTCGCAGCACCGCTGCTGATGTACTTCGGTGTGAAGCGTGACTGGAGCGGCCTTGGCGGTCCGAAGGTGGCGGATCCGAGCGCACGCAAGGCAACGTCCTGACGGCGACGATCTGCTGGCACGGGCAACTGGAGGCCATCCCGCCCACCGCCGTTGGAGGCGCCAAGTGCGAGGTGCGAGGTGCGTGGCGCGAGCCGGGGGGCATTGCACCGCGCGCCTTCGAATTGGGGTCGGGTTCATGCGCCCTGGCACGGGGCGTCGGCAACGCCCGGGCGCAAATCTAAGGCGAACTTCAGGATTGGTCGGGGTCGGGCGCCGACAGCGGGCGCCATGGGGACACGCATGACAGAGCAACTGCATCTGCCGCAGCGCGCGCCCATCGATGCCTACGGCAACGGCGGCTTCCGCTTTGCCGAGATCGGGCACCGCGGGTCGCTCATGGTGCTGCCAGCCGGAATGTTTGCCTGGGCGGCCCACGACGCGGCGTCGCTCACCATCGATGATCTGGCTCCGGCCATCGCCGTCGCCTCTG
>CAZGNQ010000227.1:0-518 GCA_964527285.1 uncultured Hyphomicrobiales bacterium
CATGGCCTTCACGCTGCCCGAACTGCCCTACGCGCACGACGCACTCGCCCCGTACATGTCCGCCGAGACGCTCGAGTTCCACCACGACAAGCACCACCTCGCTTACGTCGACAACGGCAACAAGCTGCTGGAGGGCTCCGGCCACGAGGGCAAGTCGCTTGAGGAGATCGTCGTGGCGTCGCACGGCACGCACGCGGGCCTGTTCAACAACGCCGGCCAGCACTTCAACCACGTGCACTTCTGGCAGTGGATGAAGCCGAACGGTGGCGGCACGGCGCTGCCGGCCAAGCTGCAGACCAAGATCGACGAGGATCTGGGCGGCTACGACAAGTTCCGCACGGACTTCATCGAAGCGGGCAAGGGCCAGTTCGGCTCGGGCTGGGCGTGGCTCGCCATGAAGGACGGCAAGCTGGAGATCATGAAGACACCGAACGGTGAGAACCCGCTGGTGCACGGCGCCACGCCGCTGCTGGGCGTCGATGTGTGGGAGCACTCCTACTACATCGATTACCGCAACG
>CAZGNQ010000227.1:528-6176 GCA_964527285.1 uncultured Hyphomicrobiales bacterium
CCCGAAATACCTGGAGGCCTGGGTAGATCACCTGATCAACTGGGAGTATGTGGAAGGCCTCTACGACGCCGCGCAGTAAGCGCCCGCGCGGCCCATTCCAGCATCTCAGAGTAAGAAAAAGGTCGGCAAATGCCGGCCTTTTTTGTTGGAGGCGTCGCTACCGCCGGCGGCCGGTCAGGACGTTGCGGAGCAGGCGGCCGACGGTGGTGCCGAGCGAACGCATGAGCGACTTGGAGAACGCTTCGGTCGCCGTCTGGCGGCCACGCGAGCGCGAGCGCGTCGACCGGGAACTGGAACCGCCCACCGAGCCGCGCTTCGTCTTCGGCACGCGAAATTCGCCGTGCGTCTCGTATTCCATATCGCGCCGCCCCCCCAGTGTACCGTCATGCGCTGCCCGGCGCTCCTCAATCTCCTGGGCGCGCTTTTTCAAACGCTCGTAGGCACTCTCCCGGTCAACGGCCTCGTCGTACTGGCCAAAGACGGGGCTCTCATTGATGACGCCCTGGCGCTCCGACGGTGTGGCCGGGCCAAGCCGCGATGACGGTGGGCGGATCAGCGTGCGCTGCACGATCGATGGCGTGCCCTTGTCCTCAAGCGTTGAGACCAGCGCCTCACCCACGCCAAGCTCCATGATCACCTGCTCGGTGTCGAGCTCTGGGTTTGGCCGGAACGTGGTGGCGGCCGCCTTCACGGCTTTCTGCTCACGCGGCGAAAACGCGCGCAGGGCGTGTTGCACACGGTTGCCGAGCTGGCTTGAGACCGTGTCCGGCACGTCAAGCGGGTTCTGGGTGACGAAGTAGACGCCGACGCCCTTGGAGCGGATCAGGCGGACGACCTGCTCCACCTTCACGAGCAGGGCCTTTGGCGCATCGTTGAAGAGCAGGTGCGCCTCGTCAAAAAAGAACACCAGCTTGGGCTTGTCCGGGTCGCCGACCTCGGGCAGTTCCTCGAACAATTCCGACAACAGCCAGAGCAGGAACGTGGCGTAAAGCGCCGGGCTCTGCATGAGCTTGTCGGCCGCCAGCACGTTGATGTAGCCGCGCCCATCGCGCGTGGTGCGCATCAGGTCGCGGATATCGAGCGCAGGCTCTCCAAAAAAGTTAATGCCGCCCTGGTCCTCCAGGACCAACAGCCGGCGCTGGATCGCCCCCACTGACGCCGTGGAGATGTTGCCATATTCCAGCGAAAGCTCTTTGCGCCGCTCGCCGATGTTCACCATCAGCGCGCGCAGATCCTTCATGTCGAGGATCTCAAGCCCTTCCTCATCGGCCAGGCGAAAGGCAATGCCGAGCACACCCTCCTGCGTCTCGTTCAGGTCCAGCAGGCGCGACAGCAGCAGTGGCCCCATCTCCGTGATGGTCGTGCGCACCGGGTGGCCCTGCTCGCCGAACAGATCCCAGAAAACGCCCGGGAAGGCTTCGTAGCGGTAATCGTCAAAGCCGATTTTCTCCGCCCGCCGTTCCAGGAAGTCCTTGGAGACGCCGGACATCGCGATGCCGGACAGATCGCCTTTCACATCGGCGCAGAAGACCGGGACGCCGTGATCTGAAAAGCCTTCGGCCAAAATCTGGAGTGATACGGTTTTACCCGTGCCGGTGGCGCCCGCAATCAAGCCATGGCGGTTGGCGAGCTTGAGCAATAGCTCCTCGCGCTTCACACTGGTGCCGACGTAGACGCTGTCCTGGTCCGTCTGGGTCATGATCGGTCCTTCGGCCTTGGTCTTGATGCGGCGCAGGTCATGTCCTCGGATCGGTGCACTTCGCCGTTGGGGCGCACCGGTCAGGGTCCATTCGCGCTCAGTGTGCCCCGCTTACCCGTGTTCGCTGTTGAATTGTCAACGCGCTACCCCTTGTGGCGGGCGTGTTGTTGTGGGAATCGGTCACACTCAAGACACGCAAGCACAATCGAAAAGGGCGTCCGCCATGGAGCAGTTGGTCTCAAGTATCGTCGAGAAGCTCGGCATTGACGCGCAGACGGCTGAGCGCGTGATCGCCATCGTCATGAATATGTTTCAGGAGCAGGGCGGCGAGGCTTTCGACAACATCGCGGGCGCCATCCCGGGCGCGCAGGATCTGATGAGCCGGGTGGACCTGTCGTCAGCGGGTGAAGGCGGCGGTGGCGGCGGCGGGCTGCTGGGCGCCGCGGTGGACCTGTCGTCAGCCGGTGAAGGTGGCGGCGGCGGGCTGCTGGGCGCGGCGATGGGCATGTTGGGCGGCGGCGGCAACCCGCTGATGGATACTCTGGCCAAGCTGCAGGCTGAGGGGCTGAGCATGGACCAGGCCAAGGATGCAGGCACGGAGATTGTCGGCTTTGCCAAGCAGCATGCGGGTGAGGATGCGGTCAACGACATGCTGGCGAAAGTGCCCGGCCTCTCCAGCATGCTCTGAATACCTGACGAGGGCGCAGACGGATTTTGCCCCACGCCGGTCGCGCAGCGTCGGCGCAGACGTCGGCCAGACGGAAGCGGTCGGGTGCGGGTTGGCCGCGGATGCGCTGGCACCGCCGGCGTCGCTGGCGAAACAACTTCCGGGTTATGTCCCGCGTTAAGCGTCACGCGGCCACTTGATTGAGCGTTTCGTCACCGCGTTGGTAGTGAAAAGGCGTTTTCAAACCGGCAAAGGGCAAAAGGAAAAGCCATGCGCTATCCCATCGAACGGGTCGAAGGCATCGCAAAAGTCAACGGCGAAAAGCTGCGGGCTTGCGGCATCAAGAGAACTGACCAGCTCCTGGAAAAATGCGCCTCCAAGAAAGGCCGCAAAGAAGTTGCCGCTGAGGCGGGCATCGAGGAAAAGCAGATCCTCAAGTGGGCCAACTTCTGCGATCTGATGCGCATCAAGGGCGTTGGCGAAGAATACAGCGAACTGCTTGAAGCCGCTGGCGTCGATACGGTGAAAGAGCTGCGCAACCGCAAGCCGGAAAACCTGCATGCGGCCATGATCGAGGCGAACACCAAAAAGAAAATGGTGCGCCAGGCGCCGGGCTTGAAGCAGGTCGAAAAGTGGGTCGCCCAGGCCAAGGAACTCGACCCGGTGATGACGTACTGAGGCTAGCCCAGTTCCGCTCATCAACGCACCAGGCCCCGAAAGCGTAAAGCGCCTGGAGGCCAAGCGAGCCTCAGGGCGAAGCTAGCCTGGGGGCGATCGCATGCGGTCGAAACGGTATCGTCGGCGGCGTGCCGCGTTTTCCCCAACGACAGCCAATTACAAGACGCGCTGCGGCCCGCCCGCGGCGCGTTTTTTTTGGTCTGCACGCACATGGGCGATGGGCACGCGGGCGGCCAATCAGCCCGCAAGCCGGCGCCCCGTCCTGCCGCAATGACCGAAGGCCCGGGTTGACGCCAGCGCCCCGACCCACGCGTATGGCCCCGAAGCTTTTCGTCACGTTTGCTGCAGGGATGCCGCTGCCATGACACACGACGCTGCGCCGGACCGACCCGCCGGGGCTGAGATGACAGCAGAACTTGATCTCACTGCGCTCACCACCGTGCCGAGCCGGCAGGATTGGGAACAGGCCGCACTGAAGGCCCTCAAGGGCCAGGGGCTCGACACGCTTGAACGCACGCTTCCGGGCGGCCTGCGCACACAGCCCATCTATGCGCGCGACCATCCGGGCGCAGGCGCGACGCAACCGGCCGATACATGGCCGGCGAGCGGCCTTCTCACCCGCGGTCACCTCAGCCCGTTGCGCGGCGAGGACATGGGGCCGGGCTCCGACCCCGCCGAGGCGATTGCCAGCGCGCGATGGGATATCCGCCAGCGGCATGCCCACGCCGATCCACAGGCGGCCAACGCGGCAATCCTGGATGATCTGCGCGGCGGCGTGACGTCGATCGTGTTGCAGATGGAGGCGCCGGGCCAGGCGGGCCTGACGCCGCGCATGGAGGCGATTTCCGCGGCACTTGCTGATGTGCACCTGGAGATGGTCGGCATCGACCTGGACGCCGGCGAGGATTTCCTGGGCGCCGCCCAGTCCCTGATGGAAATCTGGCGCCAGAACGGTTTGGAGGCCGGTCAGGCCAACGGCGGCTTTGGTGCCGATCCGTTCGCTGTTGTCCTGCGAACGGGCTCCATTGAAAATGGTCTGCGGGGCGCGCTGCAGGTGCTGGCGCAGTTCACGGCACTCAACGCGGCCCGGTATCCGGGCGTCACCTTTTTGCACTGTGACGCCCTTGCCGCGCACAACGCTGGCGCAACGCCGACACTTGAACTCGCCACAATGGCCGCAAGCCTCGTTGAGTTGCTGCGCGCCTGCGAGGGCGAGAGCATGGCACCACACAAGGTGCTGGCGACGACCAAGGTCACGCTTGGCGCCGACACCGACCTGTTCCTGACCATCGCCAAGATCCGCGCCGCCCGTCGCATCATCGCGCGCATCGCCCAGGCATGCGGTGCGGCGATGGCTGGCGGCCATGTGCAGATCGGCGCGGAGACATCCGCCACGAACATGTCGGCGGGCGATCCCTACACCAATCTGCTCCGCACAACGGTGGCCTGTGCCGGCGCCGCACTTGCCGATGCGGCCTTCATCACCGTGTTGCCGTTCACGCACGCACGCGGGGTGCCGGATGCTTTTGCCGCACGCATGGCCCGCAACACGCATGTCATTCTGCAGGAGGAGGCCTTCCTGGGTGACGTGATCGATCCGGCGGGCGGAAGCTGGTACGTCGAGGCGCTGACCACGCAATTGGCTGAGAGCGCCTGGACCCGTTTTCAGGCCATAGAGGCGGCGGGCGGCATGGCTGATTTCGTTACATCAGGCCAGTGTGCTGCTGCCGTCAGCGCCGATGCGAGCGAGCGGGCCAAGGCGTTCACCGACGGACGGGAAAAACTGATCGGCGTCACCGACTATGCACCGGCAGAGCCGGAGAAGCTCGCGATCGCGGATCACCCCGCCCCTGGCGCGCTGCGCCGTGAAGCCGACGCGAAGGCGCGTGTCTCGCCGGTTCGCTGGGCAAGCGCCCACGAGACCGGTTCTGTTTGAAAGGCCCTGCCATGTCAGATCAGATGAGCCGCATCCCCGATTTTTCGTCCCTTGAGCTTGCGCCAGCCTCCGCGCGCCAGGAGGCCACCGCGTCGGCGCCTGAGGGGATTGCCGCGCGCGCCACCCCGGAACGCATTGACATCAAGCACACCTACGGGCCCCAGGATCGCGATGGGCTTGCCTTCGTCGACACATGGCCGGGCATTGCGCCTTATGTGCGCGGGCCCTACCCGACAATGTACACCCAGCGCCCCTGGACGATCCGCCAGTACGCCGGCTTTTCAACCGCCGAAGCCTCCAACGCCTTCTACCGTCGCAACCTCGCGGCGGGCCAGCAGGGCGTGTCAGTCGCCTTCGATCTTGCCACCCACCGGGGCTACGATTCAGACCATCCGCGCGTGCGCGGCGACGTTGGCATGGCTGGCGTTGCCATCGATTCCATTCTCGATATGCGCACGCTGTTCGACAGCATCCCGCTCGATAAAATCTCCGTTTCCATGACCATGAACGGAGCGGTGCTGCCCGTGCTCGCACTCTTCATCGTGGCGGGTGAGGAGCAGGGCGTCACACCGGCACAGCTTTCAGGGACCATCCAGAACGACATTCTCAAGGAGTTCATGGTCCGCAATACGTATATTTATCCTCCCACACCGTCGATCCGCGTAATC
>CAZGNQ010000228.1:0-6166 GCA_964527285.1 uncultured Hyphomicrobiales bacterium
TGGTCAAGGTCAGCGCGATCAGGTCGTCGGCTTCGGTAGGCTGTTCAGGTCCTTGATGTACCAGTTCTCAGCCTCGACAATCGCCGGGTTCTCGCCGTTCTTGTAGATCCAGCTGTCCACGGCCCAGCGCTGCTTCGTCTCGTTCTCGCTCAGCACTGCCGTCCAGTGCGGCCAGTACTGCACGCCCTGCCAGATGCGACCCTTGGAAAAAGGGGTGCCGACGGTATGATGCTTGAGGAGCCCGTTGTTCTGCAGCAGCAGCAAATAACTCGTGGTGTTCGTCGCCTCATCGACGCAATCCTGCTGCGTCGGATCGCCAGAGGCGGTGAAATCCATGCCGGGGCGGTCCCGCTTGGTGCCGACAATCTCGCCGACGTATTTTTCGATGGCACCAACGGCGTAGGCAACGGCGCGACGCTCTTCAGCAGGCGTGTCCTTGCGCTTCGTTTTGCGCATCAGTGCCGCGATGGACTTCATCTTGTCGTCGGAAAACTTCACCTTGGTCTGCTTGCGGCAGCCATAGGCTGAGCATACGGTCACGAAACGCCCACGCGGCTTGCGCGCCTGCCAGTCGGCATAGTGCGCATCGATGCCGAAATGCCGCTCGTAGGTGCATCCGGCCACGCCAAAGGCTGCCACGACACTGACCATCACAGCGGTCGCCACCTGCCGATGTACGCTCATGTAAGGGCTGCCCTGTCGGATGAAACGGTGGGTGCACAGCCCTGGTCGAGGGCGCGGTCCCCTTGAATACGTTGGCCGGACGCATCAAACCAGCCGTGCCTGCATTTGCAATCTCTGTTGGATGGATCTCGCTGCACGATGACCACACCCGATGCGCCACTGCCCACTGCCCCGCACGCGTCCCATCGCCCTGTCCACGTGATCGGCGCGGGGTTGGCCGGAAGCGAGGCCGCCTGGCAGATGGCCGAGGCCGGCGTTCCGGTGATCCTGCATGAGATGCGTCCAGTCAGGGGCACCGATGCCCACCAGACCGCCCAGTTCGCAGAACTCGTATGCTCCAACTCCTTCCGCTCCGATGATGCGGAAACGAACGCGGTCGGCGTGCTGCACGAAGAACTGCGCAGAGCAGGGTCTCTCATCATGGCGATGGGCGACCGCCACCGCCTTCCCGCCGGAGGGGCGCTGGCCGTTGACCGTGAAGGCTTTGCAGACGCCGTGACGGGCGTGCTGCGCGCGCATCCTGTGATCACGGTCGTGGAGGAGGAGGTGACCGGCCTGCCGCCGGCCGACTGGGACAATGTCATTATTGCCACCGGTCCGCTCACGTCGCCGGGGCTGAGCACCGCAATCCTGGGGCTGACGGGGGAGGACAATCTGGCGTTTTTTGACGCCATCGCGCCCATTGTCCACCGTCACAGCGTCGACATGGAGATCGCATGGTTTCAGTCGCGCTACGATAAGCCGGGGCCGGCCGGCACAGGCGCGGATTATCTCAACTGCCCCATGGATCGGGACCAGTATGAGGCGTTCATCGATGCGCTCCTTGCCAGCGACACGGTGGACTTCAAGGCGTGGGAGGCGAACACGCCCTACTTTGATGGCTGCCTGCCGATTGAGGTGATGGCCGCGCGCGGGCGCGAGACGCTGCGCCATGGCCCCATGAAACCGGTCGGGCTCACCAACCCGCGTCAACCCGATGTGCGCCCGCACGCGGTCGTCCAGTTGCGCCAGGACAACGCCCTTGGCACCCTGTGGAACATGGTCGGCTTTCAGACGAAACTGCGTTACGGCGCCCAGGCGGACGTCTTCCGGATGATCCCAGGGCTTGAGAATGCGGAGTTTGCGCGCCTGGGCGGCTTGCACCGCAACACCTTCATCAACGCCCCCGTTGTCCTGGACGAACGATTGCGCCTCAAGGCCGATCAGCGGCTGCGCTTTGCCGGTCAGATGACAGGTGTCGAGGGGTACATCGAATCGGCCGCCATTGGTTTGATCGCCGGGCGCTTTGCGGCCGCAGAGCGCCTCGGCCTGGAGACCGCCACACCGCCGGAGACGACGGCGCTCGGTGCGCTCGTGCGCCACATCACTGGCGGGCACCTGGTGGCGCCCAATCACGAAAACGAGCCTGGTGACCCCGCCGAAGCAGCGGCCCACGCAGGCGCGGTTCAACCACCCGCGGATACCCCAAAGCCCAAAAAGCCACGCTCCTTTCAACCCATGAACGTCAATTTCGGGCTGTTCCCCGAAGTGACCGTGCCCCGACCAGCCGATGGCAAGCGCCTGCGCGGAAAAGACAAGTCGGTCGCGCGCAAACGCGCACTCTCGGCACGCGCCCTGTGCGACTGCAGCGCCTGGCTCAGTTCCGATCCGTTGGGGGCACCGGCTCCAGCGGCAATTGTGGGCGGGGACCAGCGGGCGCACTCAGCGGGCTTGGAGCAGCCGGCTGATCGGACCCCGCAGGAAACGCCGCTTCACCCGCCTCAAGCCGCTGAATGAACCGCGCCAACGCATCCCCGGCGCGGTTGGAGCGCTGCGGCGGCGCGCTGATGTTCGGCCTTGCTTGATCCGTTGCGACGACCGCTGCGCCCGCGTCGCTGGCCGAAGGGCCGGCGGCATCGGTCAGCACCTGACCATCCCCATCCCCATCCACCGCATCACCTGGCGCGGCCTCCTCAAGGGCACGCGTATAAGCCGGCCGTCCTCCAGGCTCTGGCCCCTGCGCCCCTTCTTCAAGCCGGGTGGCCGGCGTCACAGCGTTGCCCGGCGCAGAGAGGCCACCCGCTTGCGTAGCATCCGGCCGCGGCGTCCAGGTCGCAAGGCTGCGCGCCCAGTCCGCCTCGGGCTCACGCGGGCGATAGCGTGCCAGCACACCGCGCGCCTCCCGCACCACCGAATCCGCAATCGCCGCATGGCCCTCGGCCGTCGGATGGAAGGCGCCGGAATAGCTGCTGGCGATGGCCACCTGCACCCATGCCAGGTGACCCAGCTTAAGCATTTCGGCCAAAAGCGATCGGCTGGCGTGCTTGTTGTCCGTCATGAATGCGTCGTTGGGGGTGCGGAACCAGCGCTGGCGGCGCGCATAGGGGCGGTAAGCGCTCGGCGGGAATGGAAGCCACCGGCCATCGCCAAGACGCGGAAACCGCAGGTCCTCATTGGGCCCGTTGTGCGCCGCTAACGCACCGGCGCATAGACCGCGATCAATGAACGCGGGCACGTGCGCGCCCACGAACGTCCAACCGTGGGTCTGGGCGGCTTTGGCGAGCACACGATTGAGGCGCGCAGCATCACGCTCCGCCACCAGCGCCTGTTCCGCATTCAAACGGTAGGCTGGAAACACGTCGAGGCCGGCGACACCGCTTGCGCAAACATCGCGGATAACCTCGCCGTTGGTATCACGCCCATTGGCGCGCAACGTCATGGGCGGATAGGCCGTAATCAGGATGCGATCAGCCTCCCGCCAGGGGATGTGAAGCGTGTTGTGCAGCGCCCTGTTGAGGGCTTTGTAGGCACCAACCAGTTTGGCGATGCGCGCCCGCGTTTGTCCCGTCGTCTGGTTCGACCCAAGGACGTTGCCAACCTCCTTCAGCGTCGACCCATCCGCCACCACCGCTCCGGCCACCAGCTTTGAAAAGCCGATATCGTTGCCGCCGATGGAGACGAGCAGCAGATCAATCTGACGCGCCAAAAGCCGCGGACAACGCTCAAGAGTGATGTCTTTCAATTCCGGCAACCGGCCCGCCAGCGTGAAAGCCACAGGCACATAACGTCCGCGCGTCGGCCGGCCTGTGCACTGCGCACGTGCTGCCAGGCTCAACTGCGGCGTGCGCTCCCATTGCGGCAGAACGGCGTTGGCGGGGTGGGGCCGGAACAGGCCTTTGACGATCTCAGCGCCTGCACAGGCGAGGTTGGCAAAGGTTACAGTGCGGTGCGGGTCTTCCAGGGCCAATTGCATGGCCGTGCGGAACTGGTGACCGTAGGCCGAGCGCCGACACGCCGCCGACAACCAGCGCGCGCCATTCGCCAGAAAGAGCGGATCCCCCACCTCATCCCATCGCCCAGCGCGCACCGGATAACCGGACAGGCGCGGACCGTCCGGCATCGGGCCATAGTCCATGACGCGCGCATCATCGAATTGCACCGGCACATCCGGATTGCCTTCGCCAGAGGCAAAGCTGTCACCGATGCCGACGATGAAAAGATCCTCAACCAGCGCATACGTCCGCGCCATAGGCGGCGCACTGTCAGGCGCTGGCGCGCGGCGCACGCTCAGCATGCCGCCCCGCGGCGCCGGCAACGCCACGCGGATTGGGCGGTGACAGGCTTCCACGGCCACACGTGCGGCCACGCTCTCGCCGCCCGGACGCAGATACCAGGTGCAGATGCCCGGCGGCACGGCGCTGCCAGAAGCCGTCGTCAGGCGTGCGCGGATCCAATGCATGCCCGGCTCTGCAAACAGCGCCGCGACATTGTCACAGGCCGAATTCAGCGGGCTGCCATCGTCGCCGCAGATATCGCCGACAAACTGCGCACTCCAGCCGCGTGCGTGATCGGCCGCGAGCCGGCGCTCTGTCGACAGGACCGGGCGCTCCAACTCGCGCGGGGTGAGTGCGGCGTACGCCTGCTCATGAAGCTCAAGCGCGCGGGAATTCAGATACGTGCGGAACCGATTCTCAACAGACCAGACGATGCGCATATCATCGTGCCGGTTGTCCGGCGCCGCGATCGTTTGCGCCGAGGCTGCCGCAGCAGCGGTGTCTGCGGGCACATCAGCGCTGCCAGCGTCTTGAGCGAGCGCAGGCGCCGACCATCCGATGGCAAGCGCAATGGCGGCCCGCGCGCAGGCGCTGCCCCATTTAAGGCACTGCCGCCGTAAGCGGGCCGGAGCCGCCCCGCAACGCGCCAAGCCGGCGGGATGTCCGTCCTTCATCATGCCTGCCAACATTGCTGAAGCAAATGCCCCCGCGGGCAAAACCTCTGACGCGCCATCACACGCCTCGCCAACGGGCCCAGGCCAGCAGCCGGACGCGTTGCCAAGGCGTCAAAGCGCCAGGACGTGGCCCAGTTGCCGCAGCGATCATGGCCGGAATAAGGGCAAGCGGCAGGAACGCGGTGGAGACGGGGTGCCGCAAACCATCTGCCAGCGCAGCGTCGTGGGCGGACCGGGCAGAGGTGTGCGCGCTATGCAATTCTTGCGCGACGCGTTGCGCATCGAGCGGGCGGCTGCCCGCATCCCCGTCATGGCCACGGCGCAGACTGGCGAGGGGGTCGCAGCCGAGTGCGGCATAGCGCGGCGCCTCGTTCACCAGCCGGGCGAGACCGTAGGCCCGCCCCACCGCGTAGGCCGTGCGGTCGACCATTGCTGCGGCGACGCTGCCCGCCGCGCCCTGCCCCGCACCGACGTGGCCGGCGATGATGCGTGCCATGATGGCGAATGGTGTGCCGAATTGCTTGGCGGCGTGGGCTTGCGCATCCTCCAGATATGACAACGCGCTGACCGAGAGATCAAACGAGCGCGCGTCGGCAACGGCAACAAACAGTGCCGCGGGAACGCGTCCTTTGACGACCTCGTCCGCAAGGATTTGCAGGGCTGGCGGCGCGTTCACCGGCACCGAGCCACTGTCCCCGGTTCGGCAGGCGGCGAACTGGTCCCGCCACCATTGCAGGCGGATCTCGCCAAGCGTCGGCTCACTGACGCGAAAGGGAATGCGCTCAAGGGCTGCGTCATAGGCGGCCAGCGCGACCAGCGCCAGGCGTGCCGGGCGCGGCGCCAGGAGCGCGGTGGTGTAGAGATCCGGCGATCCGCCGCGGCCCGCGTCCCGCAATTCGGCAAACGCCTCAGGCGCCAGTTCGCCAGCGCGTGCCATCCAGCCCCCTCAGTCGACCGCGATCAGCGCGGCACAGACGCGGCGCTGCTCGCCCAACAGGACATTGTAGGTCCGGCAGGCTGCGCCGGTGGCCATGGGCTCGGGGTGGAGGCCAACTTCCAACAGAGCGGCCCGCAGGCTTGCGGACGGGAAGACCTGCTCAGCCCCCGTGCCCAGCAACAGGATCTCGATCTCAGAGGCGACGGCGATGGCCGGAGCCAGATCATCGATGGTGAGAGACGCCGCGTCGTGGGCCGCCCAGGCAAACATTCCGGCCGGCAGCACCATGAGTGACCCGCGGTGCCCGATCTCGGCAACGCGGAAGCCGCCGATGCCGT
>CAZGNQ010000229.1:0-6151 GCA_964527285.1 uncultured Hyphomicrobiales bacterium
GGCGCACGATCCCATCGAGATGACGTAGCGCGGCTCAGGCATCTGGTCGTAGACCTTGCGCAACGCCGGCGCCATCTTGTTGGTGAGTGTGCCCGCCACGATCATCACGTCCGACTGGCGTGGGCTAGCGCGCGGGGCAAAGCCGAAGCGCTCCAGGTCATAGCGCGGCATGGAGGCCTGCATCATCTCCACCGCGCAGCACGCCAGGCCGAACGTCATCCACATCAGCGAGCCGGTGCGCGCCCAGGTGATCAGATCATCCACCGTCGTGGTGACGAAGCCTTTGTCGGCCAGTTCGTCAGAGATGTTGTTGAAATAGAGGTCACGCGGGCTGACAGTGACAGCGCCTGTCGCGCCCGCTGCCGTGGTTGCGGCGACGTTGGCTGCCGGGGTCGCGCCGGCCTCGTCCGGCTTATCCCAGGTGGCGGGCCCAAACCCGGACAGCACGTTCGTCTGCGGCGCGCCGATCACTCCCATTCCAATGCACCCTTTTTCCATTCGTAGATGAAGCCGACCGTCAGCACGGCGAGGAACACCAGCATCGACCAGAACCCAAGGTCACCAATGTCGCGGAAGGCGACCGCCCAGGGGAACAGGAATGCAACCTCGAGGTCGAAGATGATGAACAACAGTGCGACGCGATAGAACTGCACATCGAACTTCATGCGCGCATCGTCAAATGCGTTAAATCCGCACTCATACGCCGAGAGCTTTTCCGCGTCAGGTGCGCGGTAGGCAATGATGAAAGGGGCGACCATCAGAGCGAGGCCGATGACAAGAGCAATGCCAAAGAAGATCACCACCGGAAGGTAGTCGATAAACACGTCCGTCATCGGTGCGTTCCCGTGCTCAACGCAGTGCCATCACCGGGCCGCAACCCGAGGCGCGCCGGCGTGCGCAGATTTTGCCAGGGTCCACTCAGTGCTCCACTGAGAGGTCCGCCCAGAGGTTCGCTCAGAGCGATGCTGACCCCGCCAGCGATTGCAAAACACGAAACGGGAGTGAAACGCCACCCTGCCTTCGTACGCGGGGACAGGAGGACGCGCCGTCCGAGCCTTCATCACAGGCTGGAGAGCGCGGGGAGGCCTGGCAGGCGGTAGGGCCAAGCCGGGTGCGGCATGTGACCAGCGCTCTGCTCGCAGCCGGGCTCGCGTTGGCGGGCTCAGCGAACAAACCAGGCGGGGCCGTCATAGAGCGATCCGGGCCAGTGCCGGGACCGCGTCGTGGCAAGCAACCCCGCCGGGCCGCGATCGCCGCTCGACGTCATGACGGCTTAGGCCTGCGCTGGTGCGCCCTGGATCACCTCAAGACGCGGCTGCCCCGTCTCGTCGGGCGCGACCACCTTGGCCTGACCGCCCGCAAAAAGCGTATGACGCAGATCCTCAATGATGGCCTGGGGGATGTCACCCGGCGCCACGACCTGGATCAGCCAGAGGTTCGATCCGCCTTTCCAGTCGGTCGGCTGCAGCGGCGCGAGCAGTTGCCCGGTCGCCATCTGCTGATCCAGTTCGTCAGAAACGTACGCCCAGAACGCCACGCCGACGGCGATGGGCGCGCTCGCATGGTTGTCCGGCTGGGCCTTGGCCACGACGTACTGCTTCAGTGCGAACGGTGGCAGAACGGTTTTGCGGATCTGATCAAGCGTCAACCCGAGGTGCTGTTCTGAACGCATCAGAACGGCCAGGATTTCACCAAAGGCAGCCGCCTCGCCGGTGCTCTGCAGGATCGCCTTGACCTCTTCCTGCGACAGAGCCGACTGCGCATGTTCACCGCCCGGAACTTCGCGCGCCTGGCTCATTGTCGGCGCCGCATGACGCTCCTGATTGAAAATCCGCTCAAACATCGCACCCCCACTCCCGTTTGATCGCTAAGGCTTGCGCCATGCGGAACGGGTGACACACCGTCCCGCGCGCAGAAATGACCGCCTAAAGCCGCCATATGACGTTTGTACTGCGTGAACGGCTTCCAAACCAATGTGCGCGGGCTCAACACTCATTTTATCGCGCAGGCTGACCTTTCGGCCTCAGTCCTCTCGCCAGGCGCGATTCGCGCTTTCGACAATGGGTTGCACCAGATAATCCATCGCCGTGCGTTCACCGGTTTTGATAATGACCTCAGCCGGCATGCCGGGGACCACAACACGTCCGCCGAGTTTTGCTTGAAACTCTTCCTCCGGCACTTCGATGCGCGCCTTGTAGACCGGGATGCGTTGCTGCTCATTGATCACGACATCGGCCGATCGATACGCAAATTCGCCGTAGAGCGATGGGACAGCTCTTTGATTGAACGGCAGCAGCCGGACTTCGGCGGGCTGTCCCACCTTCAGACCATCGATGTCGAACGGCATGACATCAACCTCAATGACCATGCGGTCCTGGGGCACAATCTCCAGAATGCCCTGACCCGGCTTGATCACCGAGCCTTCATTCAGCTGCTCCAGATTGACGACTGTACCAGCCACCGGGGCCGTGATCTCCAGGTCATTCAGCACCGACCGTGCTGCATTCACGCGGTTTTCCACGTTCGCCAACTCATCGCGCACCTTGCCCAGTTCGGTGACGATCGTTTCGCGCCGCTGTTCCTCGGTCTGAAGAATCTGAAGGCGGATTTCGCTGATTTTCCCGCGGGCTTCTGCAATGGCTGAAACCACCCGACCGTATTCGCCCTGGTGGTTCGCCCGCTCACGCTCCATCGCCAGCACGCGTGGCCGGGCAATGAGGCCGCGCTCGAGCAGCTTGCGCATGTCGCCCAATTCTTCATCAATAAGATCGATCTGGGCCTGCCGGGATTGGCGTTGCGCCGTCAGGCCCTCGATCGTTTGATCAAGTTGGTTGATCTGTTCTTCCAGCAGGAGCCGCTCGTTCTCGCGCGCCTGCTGGCGCACTTTGAAGAGTTGGCGTTGGGCGGCGATCAACTCCGCCACCTTCGGCTCATCGGCCTGATCGAGCAGCACTTGCGGGAACGTCACGTTATCAGCCAACGCTTGTTCGGCCACCCAACGCGCCTCAATTGACTTGAGGGATTTGAACTGCGCGTCGAGGATCTCGAAGTTGGCCTTCGGCAGCGTCTCGTCGAGAACGATGAGAACCTCGTCTTTCTCCACCTTGTCGCCATCACTCACCCGCAGCGCGCTGACGACCCCGCCTTCCAAATGCTGGACGGTGCGGTTCTTGCCACCGGCCTTGACGGCACCTTGCGCGATCACAGCACTGTCAATCTGGGTCGTCGCCGCCCAGACGCCCATTCCACCGACTAGCAGGAGCATAACAGCAAGGCCGAGCAACCCCGTCGCGCGGATGCGCAGCGGAATGGGGTCGGGCCGGTCCACAAGGCGATTGACGTCCTTTTGCTCGCCGGACGTTTTGGCGCGCGGAATGTCACCCTGCGCGGGCACGGCTGCATTTCCGGCGCCCGTCAGCGTCACCCGCCCGGATGTGGACGACGGCTGCACCGGGGTCACCGGCTTCGCCATCGACATGCGCAGCCCTTGCGGCACGGCGTCGGCCGAGTTCTTGGTTCCGACCTCTTGACGGGCTCGCGTGCGGTCGGCCGTAGTGCCTTGCGCGTTGCCATTGCCGGCGCGCTCGTTTGCCGAAGCGCCGGCAGCAGCTTGCGTCGGCCCGGCCGACGGTTTCCGGTCGTCAGGCCCAGCCGCTGCCTGTGCTGACGCGGTGGTGGACGATGCTGCGCCTTGTTGCGTCGATCGCCCCGCACCCGCCGTCGTTGCAGAGGCGGCGCCCTTTGGTGCAGCCGCACTCAAAGTGGCCGGTTTGGCTTCCTGCGCGTTCGCCGTTTGGCGCGATGAGGTGTCACCGGGCTTGCGCGAGGGCTGCTCCGCATCACTCATGGCGAAACTCCACCAACTTTCTTCTGCGCCTGCGTCACCGCGGCCGGCTTGCGGGACTGCTGGTCCGGCACCGAGCGCGTCAGTTGCGCGACGACCTCCTGGCGCGGCCCGAACGCCACGACACGACCGTCCTGCAAGATGAGCAGCTTATCGCAGATCGAAAGCACACTTGAATCATGCGCGATAAACACGACCGTGTGACCGAGCTTTCGCATCGCCACGACAGCATTACGCAGGGCGCTCTCGCCCTCCTTGTCGAGGTTTGAATTCGGCTCATCCATCACAAGAACCGGCGGGCGGCGGAACAAGGCACGCGCCAGTGCGATCCGCTGGCGTTGACCACCGGACAGCCCGCGCCCCTGGGTCCCGATTTCGGTCTCGTAGCCTTCAGGTAGGCGCAGGATCAGGTCATGGGCGCCAGCCAGCTTGGCCGCCTCGACGATTTGAGCAGAACAGTCGGACTCGAAGCGGGCAATGTTCTGGCCGATGGTGCCAGCAAAAAGCTCCACGTCCTGCGGCAGATATCCCAAGTATTGCCCTCGGTCATCCGGATGCCATTTGGCCACATCCATGCCATCGATCCGCACATGGCCGGCCACCGGTGCCCACGCACCAACCAGCGCCCGCGCAAGCGAGGACTTGCCGGCCGCGCTGTGGCCCATGACGCCCAACACTTCACCCGGCCCAAACGCAAAGCTCACATTCTGCAGCACCGCTTTACGCTGGCTCGGCGGTACGACGACCAGATTCTCCACCTCAACGCGGCCTTTCGGGCGCGGCAGCCGCACGCGCTCGGTCTCCTCGTCGAGCTTTTCGAGAACCTCATGCAGGCGCTTTTTCGCGGTGCGGGCATTCAGCAGGTTTCGCCACTGGCCGAGCAACTGCTCCGCCGGCGCCAGCGCGCGGCCAAGAATGATCGATGCTGCGATCATCGCGCCCGGGCTCATCTGGTCCGTCACCGCCAGCAGCGCGCCGACACCCAGCATGGCAATCTGCAGGCCCATGCGCAGGAACCGTCCAAAGGCCGCCAGAGTGCCGCTGACATCCTGGGCCGTCGCATTGTTGGCAAGCGCCCGGTCCTGATTGGCCTGCCACCGGTCCAGCAGGCGCGGCAGCATCCCCATTGCCTGGATCACTTCAGCGTTGGAGAGGAACGTATCCGCCACCTTCGTGGCTTCGCGGTTGTAGGTGTTGGCTTGCGCCACGCGTTCGCGCGTCAGCACCTCGCCCAGTGCCGTTGTGATGATCATCACCACCGCGCCACAGGCTGCGACGATGCCAAGGATCGGATGGAACAGGAAGATCACGCCGATGTAGAACGGCATCCATGGAATATCGTAAATCGCCAGCAAGCCGCGCCCGGCGTAGAAGCTCTTCACCAGATCCAGATCGCGCAGCCACGATGACGCCGTGATGCCGTAATGCGTCAGGTTGTTGCGGACAGCGCCTTCAAGCAGGGGACGCGCGACCCGCTGGTCCATGCGGGTTGAGAGCCGCGTCAGCAGCCGGGTGCGGATGCCTTCAAGCATCCCGTAGGCCACCAGCAGACCGACGGCGAGCACACTGAGCGCGATCAGCGTGTCAATGCTGCGCGAGACAAGAACCCGATCGTACACCTGGAGCATATAGAACGGCGAGGTGAGCATCAGCAGGTTCACAACGCAGCTGAACACCCCCAGGAGGATGAAAATGATCCTGTCCTGTTTGAACGACCACTCGAGATGCGTGAGATTGTCGGGCTTTGCCATGTGGTCCGAGTACTCTGAACGAAACGCGCGCGGGCTGTAGTTAAGCAGGCTCGCATCAATTTCGTATGAACATTTATAACTGGTGAGGGGCCAGCCCCACAGCGCGTCGGCGCCCCCATCGTGTGGCACACGCCATATCGCAAGGTCGAGTGAGAAACCCCCGCCAATTGGTCCACACGTGACAGATGGGGTCGCCTCGTTGCGCAGGCGTCATTGCCGACTGCAAATCGGGGGACGTTGCGCGGGTTGACGCGGTTCAGTTTTCTCGCAGGCGGCCGTGCGGTCAATCGATGCGCCGTCGCGGCGTTGTAGCTGCGAATCACCACGGCGATTGGGGGCCGATTGGTTGGCCGCGACCTCTAAATCGCAGATCGCCCGCAGATACTTGCTCTTAGATTGGCTGTGCGTCGCAACCAACGTCGGGGCGTTCGCGCCAGGCGGCTATGCCTGAGCAGGCTGCGAGCCAGCGTCAGTTCGCTGCGCGCCATTCTTGGGTACGCGACGTCCCGCAAGCGCGACGGTTGGCCGACGCCTCTGCCAGCACGACCTGGGTGCT
>CAZGNQ010000230.1:0-6145 GCA_964527285.1 uncultured Hyphomicrobiales bacterium
GGTTGGCCGTGTTGTCGAACTGGTTGGCCCATACGGCCCCGTTCGGCTCGACCGCGTTCAAAGCGTCCGCAAGGCGGCCTGAATACCGCACGTAGTTGTTCGGGTTGCGATAGGGCACCGCGGGCACTTCAACGAGGCGGGCGCCCAGGCTGCGCAGCGCATCTTTTTTCTCCTGGCTTTGCGTTTCGGGAATGACGATCACGGAGCGAAATCCCATCGCATTGCCGAGAACGGTGAGGCCGATGCCCGTATTGCCCGCTGTGCCTTCCACGATCACGCCACCTGGGCGCAGCCGGCCCGATGCAACAGCGTCGCGGATGATGAACAGCGCCGCACGATCCTTCACGCTTTGGCCCGGGTTGAGAAACTCCGCCTTGCCGAGGATTGTGCAGCCGGTCTCTTCGGACGCGCGGCGCAACTTGATGAGCGGCGTGTTGCCGACAAGATCGGTCAGTGTCTCGGCAAAATGCACCAGTTTCGTCCTCGGTTCGCTCAGGGTGAAGCAGTTTGAGCCTCTGGCGCAGGCGCGCAATCGAGGAGTGCGCGCACAACGCCGACAGGGACCTTTGCGGGCAGAGATGTCCGCCGTCGCATACTTCAGTCAGTCGCGGGTCCGCCGCCAGCGGCCTGCAGCATGGCGACGGATGGGCCAGCGCCGCCCTCCTGCTGTGCGGGGACGTTAGGCGGGCCGTCGTGATGTCGCAAGGCTGCAACCGCCTTTGCAGCTTCGAGACCCCTGTCACCGCTCAGTTTTGGACTCCAGGACCGAACGACCGCGCGGGGCGGCGTGCGCGGTGCCGCGTCAACAGCGATGCCATGCGGACGCGATGACGAGAGATTGAGATCGCCGTCCGCACGCCCGCCGCGCTCCTGCCGCTTTGTTGGTTTGGTCCGATTGGCTCGATCAAAACGGCCAGGCGGTCCGGGGACTGGTCCTGAGCTGATCTGGGTCTGTTCTGGAGCTGATCGTCAAGGACACTGGTAAAGCGGAGGGAGACCATGACGATTGACCGTCGCCGGCTGCTGCGTCTTGCGGGCAGCGCCGTGACCGGACTGGCTGGGCTCAGCTTTGCCCAACGTGCAGGCGCAACCGGGGTGCATCCGCTCCACACGCCGCGCACCGGTGCTGATGGGGCCAACGCCGCCTTCCAGGCCGATGCGCCGTCGGAGGGGGCGCGGTTGGAGGGGGCGCCGTTAGAAGGGGCGTCGGCAGCTTCGCACCCTCTCCCCGGGGCGGGCCCGGGACAGGCCCCCGGTTTTTATCGCTTCCGCCATGGGCCGGTAATCGTGACCGTGCTCAACGACGGCCTGCAGCCATGGGACCTGAAGCGTGCTGTCTTGGGGGTTCCCGAAGCGCAGGTGGCCGCTGCGTTGAAGGCGCACCGCCAGCCCCGCAATGCGCTTGCCCTGCACATGAACGCGGTGATGATTGAGGTGGGCGCGCATCGCCTGCTGATCGACGCTGGCTTTGGTGTTGCGCCCTCGAAGTCCGCGCCGGGCCCCGCTACGGGTGACGGCCCGCCGGTCAACGACGCGCACAGCGAAACGGGGCGTCATACCGCGGGCGTGCTGGCCGCCAATCTGGCGGCCGCGGGCCATGCGCCGGACGACATCGACACCGTTGTTTTCACGCACGGCCACATGGACCACCTTGGCGGCGCAGTCCTGCCGGACGCGAAGATACCACGCTTTGCGCGCGCAACCCATGTCATGGCGGCAGCCGAAATTGCCCACTGGCAGGCGAAGGCTGCGGCTGGTGCGGGCGATGCCGCCGGGCGTGGCAGTGATCCGGCGCGGCCGGTGCCGGCCCGCATGATCGATGCGCTGACCGCGCAAATGATGCCCGTTGATCTTCCCCCGGCTGAAGAGGTCGCCCAGATGCCGCTTGAGGCGTGGATCACCTCGGGCGTCGATCTGCCGATCGATGGGGGCGGACGCATCGGTGAGCGCACTGCGACGCTTCGGATGTTGCCCATTCCGGGCCATACGCCCGGACACGCAGGCGTGTTGATCGAGGCAAGTGATGATGCCGGACCGCTGCTGATCGCAGGGGATGCGCTGATGCACTTCGTGCTGTCGCTGAACCACCCAGGCTGGCACAACGGCTTCGACGAGGATCCGGCGTTGGCTGCCGCCATGCGCGCGCGTCTGCTTGATCTCGCGGCGGAAGCGGATTGGCGGGTCTTTGGCTACCACATGCCCTTTCCAGGCATCGGGCGCATTGCGCGGCGGGGTCGGGGCTATGAGTGGGTCCCGGATCTCTGGGCGCCGATGGTTGTGTAGGGCCGCGCGTCTGACGTTAGGTTCGCTCCTGATGCGGGGGCACAGCAAGTGTCAGCACCGAAACACGAGCCCAAGTGAGCGTAGCGCGCCTAAGGGTGGCGGTGCAGTTGGTCGCGCACGCATGCCCGCCCACCAAAATATTGCATCACGGCGATGGTCGCGGCTGACGGAGCATGCTAGACGCCCGCAACTTGAGCGTCGTACGGGCGGTGGTGCTTCGCGCATCGCCGCTTTGACACGTTGCGGGTGTGGTGGAACTGGTAGACACGCCAGATTTAGGTTCTGGTGGCGCGAGCCGTGGGGGTTCGAGTCCCTCCACCCGCACCAGCGTGTTGGAGCGGGGTGCCGGTTCACCAACGCGGGCCACGCGGCCAGTGCAATTTCGGCCGGCGAGCCGCTGCCGTCGCTATCCGACGTGGCGGCCTGGTGCTCATGCGCTGCATGCCGGCAAACCAGCGCGCTCAACCAGGTTCGAACAGCCGGTGGTGGCACACCGGCCCACCCAGACACTTTGAATTTGTTGGAACGTGACAGATGAACGTTGTTGAGACATCGGCTGATGGCCTGAAACGCGAATTGCAGGTGACGGTGGCCGCCGCCGATCTGACCGCGCGCATGGACGAGCGACTGGATGAACTGAAAGGCCAGGTCCGGCTCAAGGGGTTCCGGCCCGGAAAAGTGCCGAAGGCGCATCTCAAGCGCATCTACGGCCAGTCTGTCATGGCGGAGATCCTGCAGAAAGCCGTCGATGAAACGTCGCAGCAGGCCCTGACCGAGCGCAATGAACGCCCCGCGTTGCAGCCGGAAATCGTGCTCCCCGAGGATGAGGCGCAGATCAAGAAGGTGCTCGCCGGCGAGGCGGACCTTGCCTACACGATGTCGTTTGAGATCCTGCCGGACTTTGAGATCGCAAAGCTGTCGGACATTGCGCTGGAGCGGCCCGTCGCTGAGGTCCCGCAGGAGCGCGTTGACGAAACGCTGGAGCAATTGCGCGGTCAGGCGACGACATACGCCGAGGACGACACCCGTGTGGCCGAGGACGGCGACCAGGTGACCATTGATTTCGCCGGCAGCATCGATGGTGAGGCGTTTGAGGGGGGCACGGCGGAAGACGTGCAGGTCGTCCTCGGGCGCGGCAGCTTTATTCCGGGCTTTGAGGAGCAGTTGGTCGGTGCCAAGGCGGGCGATGCCGTCGAGATCTACGTCACTTTCCCCGAGGCCTATCCGGCGCAGCATCTGGCCGGCAAGGACGCGGTGTTTGCCACCACAGTGAAGGCCGTGGCCGCTCCGCAGGCGGACGAACTGGACGACGCATTCGCCGAAAAGCTCGGCATGGAATCGATGGAAAAGCTGACCGATCGGATCCGCGCCAACCTGCAAGGCGAGTTCGACCGGGCCAGCCGCACCAAGCTCAAGCGTGCACTGCTGGACGCACTGTCGGACGCACACACGTTTGAGCTCCCGCCCTCGCTGGTGGACAACGAGTTCGAGGGCATCTGGCGCCAGTTGATGCAGGGCCTTGAGGAGGCCGGCAAGACGCTGGAAGAGGAAGGCAAGACAGAGGATGAGGCCCGCCAGGAGTACCGTGAGATCGCTGAGCGGCGCGTGCGGCTTGGGCTCGTCATCTCCAAGATCGGCGAAGAAAATCAGATCTCTGTCAGCAACGAAGAGTTGCAGCGTGCCATGATCGAGCAGGCGCGGCGCTATCCGGGCCAGGAGCGCGAATTCATCGAGCAGATGCAGAAATCACCGGAAGCCATCATGCAGCTTCGCGCGCCCATCTACGAGGACAAGGTCGTTGATTTCGTCCTGGAGCTGGCATCGGTGAACGACAAAACCGTGACTGTCGATGAGCTGTTCGCCGATGACGACGATGAGACCAAGACCGGGGGCGAAGAGGCAGCCGCCTGACGAAAGCGGCGTGTCGGGCACGGCCTGGAGCAGTGGGTCGGCGTTCGTCGCGGGGTGACCGTCACGGCCCGTTGATGACCCGCATGATTCAAGCCGTCCGATGAGCCTTTCAGCCGGGCCGTGATGCTGGTTTCGTCCCCGAGCCCCGCGCACCCAGGCCCCGGACCGGGTGTCGCAACGGGCGCGACGTCCGGCGATAACCGGGCTAACGTTTGGCCACCTCAGGTGGAGAGACGAGACGCGCAAAATCACCTGTCCACCGGCGCGTTGGAGCTTGCCCGGGCCTTTCGCCCAAGCCGCACCATCTCTCGCGTTCTGATGCTGACACGGTGGCGTGCTGAAATCGGCTTTGTACCCGTGGGCAGCGGTTGAGCAGACGTCAGACGCGCCTCACGAGGCCAGCCACCCACCACACCGCGGGCGATCAACCCCGCCGACATGACGGCCGCGCGGCCGCTTCTGGAGTGAAGACCATGAGAGACCCTGCTGAGACGTACATGAGCACGCTTGTGCCGATGGTGGTCGAGCAGACCACCCGCGGTGAGCGCGCCTATGACATCTATTCCCGCCTGTTGAAGGAGCGGATCATTTTCGTCACGGGTCCGGTCGAGGACTATATGGCGACCCTGGTGACGGCGCAGCTCCTCTATCTTGAGGCAGACAACCCGAAAAAAGAAATCGCCATGTACATCAATTCGCCGGGCGGGATCGTCACGTCCGGGATGGCGATCTTCGACACCATGCGTTTCATCCGGCCAGCCGTCTCAACGCTGTGCATTGGCCAAGCGGCTTCCATGGGATCGCTGCTGCTGACGGCGGGCGAACCGGGCATGCGGTACGCTTTGCCCCACGCGCGCGTCATGCTGCACCAGCCCTCTGGCGGCTTCCAGGGCCAGGCGTCGGACATCGAGCGCCACGCCGAAGAGATCATCAAGCTGAAGAAGCGGCTCAATGAGATCTATGTCGACACAACCGGTCAGGACATGGAAACAATCGAGCGCACACTTGATCGCGACAAGTTCATGTCGGCCGAGGAGGCCAAGGAGTTCGGCCTGATCGACCAGGTGATCGACAAGCGCCTCGTGGCGGAAGGTGACGGCGCGGCTGATTGATGCGGGCACGGTGGTGCACGTCATTACGCGAAGGGCGCTGGGACACATCCTGCGGGCGCTCGCGCGGCGCCCGCCCCACGTGCCGGCGCCGCGCAAGCTTATTTATGTGCGGCTCGGTCGAATTCTGGCCGGCGCCTTGCGAGGCACTGAGATGTGCGACCCTGTTGCGGCCTTTCCCCGGCCGCGTTCGATGCGCACTTACTCAATTGCAACGGTCGGCTTGATCGAACGCGGCGACACGTGCTCTCTTTTGAGTCCCGCGCTGCTGCCGACCCTTGGTACGTGTCCCATCCGCCCGATTGGGGGGATCGATCACACGCTCACACAAGACCCGTCGGCCGCTTAGCGCACACGTGGCGCACAACTGGCGCCGGCGACCGGAAAGCAGATGGCCGCATGACAGAAAAGAACACGCTCTATTGCTCGTTTTGCGGGAAAAGCCAGCACGAGGTGCGCAAACTTATCGCGGGCCCGACGGTCTTCATCTGCGATGAATGCGTTGAGTTGTGCATGGACATCATCCGCGAGGAATCGAAATCCTCGTTGGTGAAGGCCGGCGACGGCGTGCCGACGCCGAAGCAAATCCAAAAAGTGCTCGACGATTACGTCATCGGCCAGGGACACGCGAAACGTGTGCTCTCGGTGGCGGTGCACAACCACTATAAACGCCTCAACCACGCGACGAAGAACAATGACGTCGAGTTGGCGAAATCGAACATCTTGCTGATCGGCCCCACCGGCTCCGGCAAGACGCTCCTCGCCCTGACTATCGCACGTATTCTTGACGTGCCGTTCACCATGGCGGACGCGACGACGCTGACCGAGGCCGGTTATGTCGG
>CAZGNQ010000231.1:0-6123 GCA_964527285.1 uncultured Hyphomicrobiales bacterium
GGCAGCCCCAGATCACGCGGGAAAGAAGGTCGCGCCCTTTGTAGTCAGCACCGAGCAGAAAGTAATGGTCCCGCTTTTCGACGCCCGGAAGTGTGAAAGGCGCGATCGGCTTATTGGGGTCAACGAGCGGCAGATAGGGCGCCAGCACGGCGCAGAACAGCCAGAAGAACACCAGCGTTGCACCAAGCATTGCGATCCAGCTTTCGCGCCAGGAGTACATTGCTGTGAAGTACAGGATGAAGACGCACGGTATGGCCGGCAGCAGAATGTATTCGCCGAGGTCGATCTCCAGGAAATCGCTCACATCGCCCTGTCTCACACCGTAGAGAAAGGCCAAGGCCACGACGCCGACGATAAAGATGCCGAGGATTGTGGCGATCTCAACCGCGAAGTATTTCACGGCCATGGCCATGCCAAAAATAATGCCGAGCCAGCCAGCAAGCACAACGGTGCGGGCGATCACGCCGCCGATGATGGCATCGGTTGTCGGGTTTTCACCGAATGATCCGAAAATGTACCCGATGGGACCGGTGACGAATGCATCAAGCCCCGCAATCAACCCATTGAACAATTCGATGAGATTGCTTTTGCCCCCCATCACGAAGAGGCAAAGGCACACCCACATGATCGACAGGAGTGTGACGACCGTCATGGGCGCCTGAAGCGTCTCGATCAGCGAGCGAGAGGGGGCCGGCGCCGGTCCTGGTGTTGCTGTAACGACAGCCATTATTGTTCTCCTAGGCGAACCGGATGCGCGGATTGAGGAACGTGTAGCCGATGTCTGAGATCAGCTGCGAAAGCACCGCAATCACGACGGCTGCCAGGGCGCCGGCCTGTACGACGTAGATGTCGCCGAACAGCGCCGCCTCCAGCAGCATTTTTCCAAAGCCGTTGTATTGGAACACGACTTCCACAACGACGACGCCAGAAAGCAGCCAGTTCAATTGCAGGATGATCACCGTGAAGGGCGCAATCAAAGCATTGCGCAGAGCATGCTTCATGATCACTCGCTGATACGGGATGGCCTTCAAAACGGCGGTGCGGATGTATTGCGAGGTCATCACTTCGGCCATGGAGGCCCGCGTCATCCGCGCCACATAACCAAAGTCATAAATGACGAGCGTCGCCACGGGCAGGACGAGCGCCGTCCAATCCCAGCCGCGCACCATGGCTGCGTTGCCGGGGAACCACCCGAGATTGAGTGAGAAGATCACGATGAGAAAAATAGCGGTGGCGAGCTCTGGCACCGATGTGAAGAAAACGGAAATGAAGGAAACGCCACGATCCTGGACCGAACCTTCCTTCATGCCGGCAACAATGCCCAGAATAAGGGCGATCGGGATCATGAAGGCGAAGACCCAAAAAGCCAGAATGCCGGTATTGATCAGCCGTTCACCCAGCAGCGTAGAAACCTCGACGTTTTTCTCAAACGACATCCCCAGGTCGCCGGTCAGGAGACCGCCGAACCAGTTGATGTAGCGTTCGTAGACGGGGACATCGAGGCCCTTTGAGGCCAGCCACGCATCGTAGGCATCCTCGGTGAGCGCGGACACTGCGAACCCGCCCAGCTCTGCCACCGCGATCTGTTTCTTGAATTTGTCGCTGTCGAAAATCAGGAACAGCAGAAGAGACGTGACCGCAATGATCAGCAGCATCTGCAGCAGGCGGCGGCCGATAAGCTTAATCATGGGGATCCGTTGAGTTCAGCGGCTGCAAGGACCACAGCCGAAATATCGCGTTGCAAACCATGCGCCAGGCGTTTGTCGTGTATCGAATGCCATGGTGTTCGAGCTGGCACGCGCGATACAACGGCGCAATGATGGCCGCAAAGCCTCGATGGAGCCGGGGGCTGCGGAGGGCGCTTCCCTCGGTTGGTCACAGCAGAGCGCCCATGTGAGCGGTCTGCCGAGAGCACCCGATGGAACATCAACGCAATCGATCGGCTTTGTCGTGTGCGACTTCGATGGGGCACGATTGGATCGAATGCGACACGTCAAGCCAGCACCGCGTTGCGGCTGGGAAGGGCCCGCACCGTCGCCGGCGCGGACCCCACGGTTCAAAAAGCCTTAGGCCTTATAGACCTTGTTGAACTGGTGGTACTGCGTCGGGTGGGCCGGGTAGCCGACGACCGACTTAGAAGACACCGTGTAGACCGGGCGGAAGAGCGGCAGGATCATGACGTTGGCGTCCTGCAGGAGCTTCTGGACCTTCTCCATCTTGGCGCGGCGCTCTTCGACGTCGAGCGTCGCCTCGGCGTCGTCCAGGGCAGCGTCGAACTCAGCGCTGGAGAAGCTCGTCTCGTTCCACGGCACACCGGAGCGATAGCCGAGCGACAGAACCATCGTGCCAAGCGGGCGGTGCGTCCAGGCCGTGGCGCCGAACGGCGTCTTGTCCCAGATCTCCCAGTACTTCGACGGCGGCATGACGTTGATGTTCAGCGTGATGCCGGCTTCTTTCATCTGGTCGCGCAGCGCTTCGCAGAGCGTCTGGTGCCACGGGCCATCCGTGTTGCCGACGTCAATCGTCAGTTCGACACCATTTTCATAGCCCGCTTCCTTGAGCAGAGCCTTGGCGCCCTGAACATCGCGCTTGAGCGGCGGCAGCTCGAAGTACTCCGGGTGGATCGGCGCGACGTGGATGTTCTGGCCGACGTCGCCGCCCTCTGGGTACACCAGACGCATGGCGGTCTCGTTGTCGACCGACTTCGTCACGGCAGCGCGCAGCTTCTCGTTGTCGAAGGGCGCTTCAGTGATCTTCATGCGGCAGCACAGCGTCTGCGCGGTGCGGGCTGCGATGATGTCACCGTCCAGTGCCTTGGCCAGCTCCATCTGCTCGATGCCGAACTCGTAGATTGCATCGACGTCGCCAGAAGCGAAAGCCGTCAGCTGGTTGTCCTCATCGAAGTTGTAGTACTCGATGGCATCCAGGTAGACGTCGCCGCCCCAGTACTCGAACGGCGAGCCGTCCGGCAGTTCGGTGACCTTGGTCAAAACGCACTTCTCACCGACCTTCAGCTCCGTCATCTTGAACGGACCTGTACCGATCATGTTGTCGGACAGCGGCGGCTTGAAGCTCGGGTGAACGATGGCCGTCGGGTAGTTGTAAAGGTCTTCCGGCACGGACAGGACCGGCTTCTGCAGGTTGAAGACCAGCGTGTTGTCGTCGGGCGTCTCCATGGAGCCCGGGATCAGCGTCTTGACCTCTTTGCCTTCGGCATTCTTCTCCGTCTTCAACATGCCGGAGAAGGTCGACAGGCCGACAACGCCGCCAGCGCCAAGGGCAGGGTCAAGTGCGCGCTCGTAGCTTGCCTTGATGTGCGCCGCCGTCAGCGTGTCGCCGTTGTGCCATTTGACGCCTTCGCGGATCTTGAATGTCCACGTCTTCAGGTCGTCGGAAGCAGACCAGCTCTCGGCCAGCATCGGGCGCGTGATGTTGTCCGGCCCGGTCATGGAGATGTACTCAAGCGAGTGGCGCGCCTGGTTGCCCATCTCGACCCAGGAAAACGTGGCCGGGTCGTCCATCTTCTGGACCTGCATTGCAACGCGCAGGACGCCGCCCTTCTTGGCATTCGGGTCGGGAGCCGGGAAGGGAGAGTTCTTGATTGCGCCATCGGCGGCAAACGCCTGCGGCGTGCCGGCCATTGCGTATGCCGCGGTTGCGGAGACGCCAAGCAGTGCAGCGACCCGAACAAACTCACGGCGATCCATACGCCCTTCGTTCATCAGGTCGAAAGCCTCATGCACCTTCGGGTGGTGCGATGAATTTGGCTTTTGATTTGTCATATGGGGTGGTCCTCCCTTCGAACCATTCAAAATGTCGAGCGGCCAACACAAAGCGACACGGGTGGGCTGGCTCACGGACGCCACACTGCATGAACAAATTTGCCGTCCGCAAGGCTAGCCGCGCCGTTTTCTTTGTGTTTGGCTGCGAGGTTAGGCGGCAGACTCGGCGATTCTGTGCCCCCGGTTGGCCGTTTCCGTAACACTGTATTCAGGTGGCATGCCTGCGCGCCCAACCGTGGGGTCTGACCCTCGGCAGGCGACAAAAGGCGCTGAATTTCAGTCGCCTAGCTGTCTTTTGAGGTTTGCAATATCAGCCCTTGCACAGCGCCGGATTATGCCGTGGGCAATCCGGCGACACGCTCCAGCCATCGCGCCGCCGCAAGCAGCTCCGCATCTGACTGCCTGCGACCGATCAGCTGAATGCCGAGCGGCATGTCGTCCATATCCAGCAACGGCAGCGTGATGGCAGGGCAACCGGTGTAGGTTGCAAGGACGTTCATCGCCGGGTGGCCGGTGTAATCGAGCCCCTGCGGTGCCGATCCCGGCGCAGCCAGTGTGATCAGCGCATCGGCAGGACCCATGGCGGCTTCCAGAGCATCGGCCGTCACGGTGCGGTTGGCGGCTGCGTGCTGGAACGCAACCGCGCTGACGGATACGCCTTCGGCAATAAGCTCCTTGAGCCGGTCGCTGGCGCGGTCTGCATGGTCTGCGATGATCGGGCCGTAGTTGGCCGCGATGCCCGCCATTTGCAGTGCGCGCTGCCAGTCCGCAAACGCTGCCACCTCGTGCGGCACGGTCAGGTCGTCCACGGCGCCCAGCAGTTGTGTGATGAAACCGTCAAGCGCGGCCCAGGCCGCATCGTCCGCCACACCATCCACGGCGCTGCGCAAACGGCGGAACCGTGGTTGCGGCTGGCCGAGGCTGTCGGCGAGGCTGAGCGCTGTTGTCAGGTCAGGCCCTTTGCGCGCCGGCGTCGCGGTGGCCGTATCGCTCGGATCAAACGCGGCGATCGCGTCAAGCACCATCGCAGCATCCAACACCGTCCTGGTGATCACGCCGATGGTGTCCAGCTCCGGGCACTGCGCGATCACACCGGTGCGCGGGACGAGCCCAAACGTTGGCTTCACACCGACCACGCCGCAGTAGGATGCCGGGCGCAGGATCGAGCCGGCTGTTTGTGTGGCAATGGCGGCAGGCACCATGCCGGCGGCAACGGCCGCAGCAGAACCGCTGGACGATCCGCCGGGCGTGTGTGCCGGATTGGCCGGATTGCACGTGGGCCCCGGATGAAAGACCGCCAACTCCGTCGTCACGGTCTTGCCGATGATGTTGGCGCCGGCTTCGCGCAGTGCCGTCACGATGCGCGCATCGCTCTCAGGTCGCCGCCCGCTGTGGATTGGCGTGCCGTTTTCCGTCGGCATGTCGGCGGTATCGACGATGTCCTTTACGCCGATGGGCAGGCCATGGAGGGCCCCAAGCGCCAGTTCGCCGGCCGCGCCGCCGGTGTCGGCTGCCGCCAACCGCTCGGCATCGGCTTGTTCGGCACGCCCGCGGGCGCCGTCGGCATCCACATGGCACCAGGCCTGTATGGTGGTGTCGCGCGCTGCGATGGCCTGCAGGCAACCCTCGATCAGCTCAACAGCCGTTGTGCGCCGGTTGCGCAGGCCGTGTGCCGCTTCGGCAAGCGTGGGCATGTCAGACAACTCGGAGCGTTCGCCAGTTTGCGGCGTTTTCGATGGGTCGGGCATGGGTTCTGTCTCGTCGGCTGCGGATCGTCGGTTACATGATGGCGAATGCTGGCCCGGCCGAGCGCCGTCCGGTGATCGGACCGGCCTGCGCTGACGTTGCGTGGCATATCGTATTCAATATACACACCGGGCGCTTCACCGGGAGCGACACAGGGCGTGGTGGCGGGCGGGCGACGGCATTCCTCGCCAGATCGCTCTCATTCGGTCGCAGGGATCGCGTCAACGACAGCGCTCCCCGCGACTGTGGCTGACAGTGAGACGCTGCAAGGGCGCGCGGCAAGGCGCAAAAGCGTGCAAGCCACGGCGCAGCGCCAGAGGATCTGCAAGGAGAACGACTGAAATGGGCGCGACGCATAACGCAACATACCGGACAATTGGCGCGGTGCAGATCGCGAGCGACTTGCACGATTTCATTGAACAAGAAGTTTTGCCGGGGCTTGACGTTTCGCCAGCGCGCTTCTTCGGCGGTCTGGCCGAGCTTGTGGCGGAATTCGGACCGCGCAACGCGGCACTGCTGGCCGAACGCGACACCCTCCAGGCCAGGATCGACGACTGGCACCGTGCGCATCCGGGCCGCGCGATCGATGCGGCCG
>CAZGNQ010000232.1:0-6067 GCA_964527285.1 uncultured Hyphomicrobiales bacterium
AGCATCGCCTCTGGTGAGCGCGGCCTGCGAAGGCGGGTGAGTGGGTGCGCGGGGCGAGCGATTGCGGGGGTGCGCGGGGCGGCGTCACCGTCAGGCCGGGGCACAGGTCCGCGGAAGTGAAACGGAGAAGTCAAACAGGGGCTGGGGGCTGCGCCGCGGGGCATGCGGGCAAGGCGCCGGGCGTGTGGGCATACGGGCATGGAATACCAGAACTTGAACAATCACATCATCTTCGACTTTCTCGACCGGCTGTTCTGTGACGGCCACCACAAGCTCCTGTTGGTGTCGCCCGGGCGCAAAGTGGAGTGGGCGAGCGCACCGGCGCAGGCAGCGTTGCGCGACGGGCGTGGGGTGGCCGTGGATCAGGCGGGGCGGTTCAGCCTGCACGACCGGGCGGCGGATGACCGGCTGAGCGCGATGATGGAGGCGTTGGCTGGCGGTGCTGACTGTGCGGGCGGTGCTGACGGGGCGGGCGGGGACGATCCCGCACGCGCGCCGCAGCCGCTGCTGTCGTTTGGCGTGGAGGGCGAGCGTCCGCCCAACTGCCTGCAATTGCGTCGGCTGCCGGAGCACCCGGGCCACCACCATAGGCTAACCGGCGGTGCGACGCTGGACGGGACGATGGCGGGCGCGCGGCCAACAGGCGGGGACGGGCGGGCGCTGTTTTCAATCTGCCTGCGCTACAGCAAGGACCGCAATGCGCCCTGTCTGGAGGGGCTCCAGGAACTGCACGGGCTGACGCCGGCCGAAGCCAAAGTGGCCGCGGCCATCATCGATGGACGGCAGCTCAAGGATTATGCCGAGACGTGCGGGCTGTCCTACAACACCGCCAAGTGGCACTTGTCGAACGTGATGCAGAAGTCCGGCTGCAAAACGCGGATGGACCTGGTGCGGACGTCGCTGTTTCTCGCAGCCGTTTGAGTGGCGGTGCCAGGGCCGGGCAATGCTCAGGTGGTGGGTGATGAGCAGCCCCCAGCCGCGTGGTGCAATTGGAACGTGAGTGCTTGGCGGGGGATTTCTCCAACGGTAGCGGGGGGGCGTCGGAGCCGCTCCAACGAGCGGAGACGGCCACGCGGGGGGTCGGATGACGGCGTCAGGTGCTGGTGATTGGTATCCGAGTGATGAGTGCGGTCGGATTTGATTGTAGTGGCGACGCCATTGCTCGATGACGATCCGGGTCTCGCGGAGAGAATAGAAGATCTCCCCGTTCAACAGTTCGTCACGCATGCGGGCGTTGAAGCTCTCGATGTATCCGTTCTCCCAAGGGCTCCCGGGCGTGATGTACGCGGTCGCAGCGCCAACACCTCGGATCCACTCCTGGACAGCCTTGGCAATGAACTCTGGGCCATTGTCTGAGCGAATGTGAGCGGGAACGCCGCGCACGATGAACAGGTCCGACAGAACGTCGATCACGTCGACGCTGTTGAGCCGTCGGTCGATACGGATGGCGAGGCATTCTCGGGTGAACTCGTCGACGACATTGAGCAGCCGGTATTTGCGTCCCTCTTGGGTTCGATCCTCCAGGAAGTCATACGGCCAGACATTGTTTGGCCATTCGGCGGGGAGCCGCATGCACGAGTTCTCGTTCAACCACAGGCGCTTACGCTTGGGTTGTTTGACTGGAACTTTCAGCCCTTCCCGTCGCCAGATGCGTTCGATGCGCTTGTCGTTGACCGGCCAACCAGCACGCCGGAGAAGTTCCGCGATCCGTCGATAGCCATAGCGACCGTACTCACGAGCGAGCGCAACGATATCGGCGGTCAACCGCTCTTCGTCGGCACGGCCACATGGTGACTTACGTTGTGTCGAGCGGTGTTGACCGAGCACCGCCCGCTTGGGTTGGCTTCGGGCGGAAAGCGCCCAAAGCGCACGGCGCTCGGAGACGCTCAAAGTCTGGCGCATATTTTCGATGCACGATCGGAGATAGTGAGGTCGCCCGTCCGCGGCCGCCTGACTAGCCCGGCCGTCACCAAGATTTGGCGATAGCTCTGGGGCAAGGCGACCCGTGGGCTCAGGCGACCGCCCTTCCGAGGCCTCGCCAAACTCGCCCACTACTTCACCCTCACCATAACCGCCTACAATCTCATCCAACTACCCAAGCTCTTCGCCTAGGCCGCCGCGGCGTGACGGCCGGCCATCCGGCCCGCCAGCACCCGCGAGCTGAAATCGCGCAAGCCGCGCTTCTGCGAAAAAATCTCACTCCCCTGGCCGCAGTTTGAACGGCCTGTTAGTGTAACGCATTTGGCGCTTGGTCTCCATCCGCCGCTTATCTCGAAACCAAACGTCAGATGCAAAGGCTCCAGAAGAAACACTAATTTGCTCGTGTTCCTGATGGTTTTAACATTTGCGCCAGCGCGTGAGGCCATGGGGAAGCAAATATCAGAACCGGTAAACTAGCGCCGTGATAAAGGATCCAGGTTGAATTATTCAGTCGTTTCTGGAATGCCAAGCCCACGCGGTGCTCACAATGTTGTCGATACTCGAGTGCTTTGGGTGCCAGCCCAACACGCTCGCCGCTTTCGTTATGTCTGCAACCAAAGCCGCAGGATCCCCTGTGCGACGTTCTCCTATGAGCGTGGGAATGGTGACATTGGCACATCGGCTGACGGCAGCAATGATCTCTTTCACGGAAAACCCGTCCCCCGCACCGAGATTGATTGCCTCTATGCGCCCCGCAGGAATATCTGCTGTCACTGCTTTCAGGTGTGCTTCAGCCAGGTCGCTCACATGGACGTAGTCACGGATGCAAGTACCATCTGGCGTGTCGTAATCGTTGCCGAAGATTGTGAAGTTGTCACGAACGCCACGTGCCGCCTCGATAACTAACGGGATCACGTGGGTTTCCGGCTCGTGCGCTTCCCCGATCTGGCCCCCAGCGTCAGCACCGCAGGCGTTAAAGTAGCGCAATGCAACACCCGTTAATCCGTAGGCGCGACATGAATCACTGAGCATTTGCTCCACAGCACTTTTCGTGAAGCCGTATGGATTAATCGGACGAACTTCCGCTGTTTCGCAGATCGGCATAGCCTTTGGTATTCCATACACCGCCGCCGTACTTGAGAAGACCAGGCGTGGAACGTTATGCTTGCGCATCGCATCCAGAAGGTTGATGCTTCCAGCAACGTTGTTCCAGTAGAAAGCCAATGGATCCTTGACAGATTCGCCAACTTCAATGCTGGCCGCAAAGTGGATAACACACTGCGGATCAAATTTCCCGAAGACGTCGAACATAAAATTCCGATCATGCAGCGATCCTTGACAGAATTCTCCCCACTGCAGGGCCCACTCATGCCCTCGACTCAGATCATCGACGACCACAATCTTGTGTCCCGCCTCGTGCAACCGCTTGCAGGTGTGCGAGCCGACATAACCCGCGCCTCCTGTAACGAGGATCACTGATTCTTGCATAATCTCGCCTGCTTCCCAAAGTGTTCCGCTCATTCTGTCATCTTTCGCTGGTGCAGACCAAAGTAAGATAATTGGCGCAGTCAGCATTTGAACGAAACCACACGACAATCGGCTTAAATTGCGAGCCGATTTTCATCAAAGTAGGAAAAAACATTCAAACGTAGTGACCTGAGCCCCTGAACTCGTCCATTTATAGGGAGAGTGCTCGTTGGTGATTTGAGCCTTGCCAGGGCCGTCCGGCAAGGGAGTTTTCCAGGGCACCGAGCGGCGGGTGGCGACCGCCAGAGTCGTAAGCGCCGGCGCGGTGGTTGCGGCGAAGATTGCTGGCGGAAGAGTCCCGTGCGCTGAGTGAGGTCGGGCGTGGTTGTAGTCGTGCCTCCACTTTGCCAGCTCGATCCGTGCCTGGCGGAGTGTCAGCGGTGTTGACCGAGCACCGCCCGCTTGGGTTGGCTTCGGGCGGCAAGCGCCCAAAGCGCACGGCGCTCGGAGACGCTAAAAGTCTGGCGCACATGTTCGATGCACGCCCGGCGATAGTGAGGTCGCCCGTCCGCCGCCGCCTGACCAGCCCGGCCGTCACCAAGATTTGGCGATAGCTCGCAATTGCCTCCTGATCCAAGAGATGGGCTCATTGTTCGAGGGTGACCCGTGTCTCGTTGGACACCCCTGCGATACGATTGACGCTTGTGAACGTGTGAGGCCAGGGCATGCACAGTCCAGGTTGCGGATGGCGCTCGGTGTAGCTCTTGATGGTCCGACGATCAACGCGAAGGCGGAGCGGTGACCGGTTTGCGTGCGCACCCGCAATCGGTCGCGCGTCAGCGGCGTGACGGCGGCATCCAAGAGGCAGCATCGTCCGGCGCTTGCGCCAACGCCAAACACGGTCGTTGTGGTTTTCACGACCTCCCCCCGCGTCCGTCGCGCCGGCCTCGGCGCCGGCGCCCAGCAATCGCCGGCGCAACCTGATCCGCGGATTGGTTGCCGGGGCGCACCGGGGAGCACCTCCGTTCGCTGGTTTTTGCCATCGGACCTCATCATGAGCCGACGCACGCCCCATGCCTCCCTCCCAATGTGAGGTGCTCGACAACGCCGGCATTGGGCTCACCATCACCGCAGATTTCGTTGGCTGGACGACCGGACATGCAACCGGCTCACAGGCACGAAGCTGTGGAAGACGCAAGGTGCTGCAGGCATTGCTGCCGGCTCTGGCCATTTGCTATGGAGCGCGCATCGGGGCAAGAACAGGGGCAAGCGCGGGCTCGCCGCTCCAGCAACTGCCTCAACGCAAATTGCAGGCGTGCGCCTTCCATCGGCTGAAAGTATGCTCCACAAGACACCCAGCCGACGCGACGGCAGGCGAAATCTTAAGGTCATGCATTCATGCCAGCGAAGCTTGTCGTGGTTATCGGTTCGTTGGATCGGGGAGGGGCCGAAACGCACCTTTTGCGGGTTTTGCCGCGTCTCGATCGCGAGCGCTTTGATGTGAGCGTGCTTGTGCTGACGCACCGCGGCGCTCTTGCCGACGACCTCGAGCGCCAGGGAATACCGGTAATCGGGCCGAAGGTTTGGGATGCGCCACGCCTTTTGCGCCCGCTGGCGACAATCACGCAAATCCTACAGTCCTCTTCAAACCTTTTCTTTCTCATGGCCCGTCGCCGAGCCGATTTGCTTCATTTCTTCCTTCCGCTCAGCTACCTCATCGGTGGTATGCTGGCGGTCGTAACGCGCCATCCGCGTCCGATCATGAGCCGCCGGAGCATGAACAATTATCAAGGGCGGCTATTGGGGCTCCCGCGACGGTTGGAACGTTGGTTACACCATCAAATGGCAGCGCTAATCGGCAATTCCAAAGCGGTGGTCTGCCAACTGATCTACGATGAAGCCGCGCCGGCATCGAAAACGCATCTCGTTTACAATGGCATCTCGCTGCAAAGTGCCTCTGATGTTTCGATCCGCCAGCGCAAGCGGGACGAACTGGGATTGAGCCCAGACGCCATCGTACTCATCATCGTCGCCAACCTGATCTCGTACAAAGGACATATCGATCTGCTCATGGCTTGTGCGCGGCTGGCACCTGGCAATTGGACGCTCCTTGTGGTGGGCGCAGATCCGGTAGGCCTGCAAGCGACACTTGAGGCGCGCACGCATGGACTGGGGATTTCAGAAAATGTGCGCTTTCTTTCCTCGCGATCCGACGTGCCGGACCTGCTTACTGCCGCTGATATCGGTGTGCTTGCCTCCCATGAGGAGGGTTTTTCCAACGCGATCCTTGAGGGCATGGCGGCAAGACTGCCGATGGTGGTGACAGACGTTGGTGGTAATGCGGAGGCGGTCATCGACGGCGAGACGGGCATTGTTGTTCCGGCTCAGGCACCTAATAGAATGGCGGAAGCGCTGCATCGCCTCATAGCAGATCCACAGTTGCGAGTTACTATGGGGCGTGCTGGGCGCAGGAGGCTGGAAGAGCTGTTTTCGATCGATGCCTGCGTTCACGCATATGAGCGATTGTACATGGATGTGCTCACGACAGAGCCCAGACGCCGACGACGGCGACTTCAAACAGCGAGCACACCGGAGTAATGTTGCAAGACCTCACATGCCATGATCTAACAGGCTGTTGAATTTGCGGCCAGTGGAGTGGGATTTTCCGACTGAGTCCCGT
>CAZGNQ010000233.1:0-4118 GCA_964527285.1 uncultured Hyphomicrobiales bacterium
GGCCAAACTCGGCGATAAACAACTCATCATGAGCCTGCAGACGCCGTTGGAGGTCGTTCCGGAAGCGCTGGCTGAGTGGAACGTTACACTGTCAGATGCCGGTGACTGCCTCACTTACACTTATGATGCCAATGCCGAGAGAACCGGCATCATGGGGCTCTTATCGGCCGCGGCGAAGTCCGGCTTACGCTTCACCGATCTGCAGACGACCCAAAGTTCTCTGGAAGATATTTTTGTCAATCTGGTGCGGCAGTCCCGATGAACATTCATGCGATCAAGGCGATCTATTCATTCGAAATGGCTCGCATGTGGCGTACCGTGATGCAGAGCATCATTTCGCCAGTGCTTTCAACATGCCTTTACTTCGTAGTGTTTGGAGCGGCGATCGGGTCAAGGATCAGTGAAATCGAAGGCGTGAGCTACGGCGCTTTCATTGTTCCCGGGTTGGTCATGCTTTCGCTGCTGACACAAAGCGTTTCGAATGCATCTTTCGGCATTTATTTCCCGCGATTCACCGGAACGGTATATGAGGTCTTGTCGGCTCCCGTATCGGCATTAGAGATTGTTATTGGCTATGTTGGCGCAGCGGCGACCAAGTCCATCATTCTCGGAGTGATCATACTCATCACCGCATCATTCATCGTGCCGCTGGAAATAGCACACCCCTTCATGATGGTGCTGTTTCTGGTCTTGACAGCAATAACGTTTTCGCTTCTCGGCTTCATCTTCGGCATTTGGGCGGGGAATTTCGAGCAGTTGCAGATCGTGCCGTTGCTGGTGATCACTCCGCTGGCCTTTCTTGGCGGCACGTTCTACAGCATCGATATGCTACCGCCTTTCTGGCAAACGGTCAGCCTGTTTAATCCTGTTGTTTACCTCATCAGTGGGTTTCGCTGGAGCTTCTCAGAGATATCAGATGTCAACGTGGGGCTCAGTCTCCTCATGACATGTCTTTTCATGACCGTATGTCTCGGCATCATCTGGTGGATCTTCAAGACGGGATACCGCCTCAAGCAATAGTGCGTTGTGAAGAGCTTTGATTCCGGCCGCCGCAATCCCGTAGGCGCAAAGCAGCTTGGTCATGTCCGGCGCAAGCGTGGTGGATGGTGTGGTCGAGTACCTATCCGCAAAGTGCGGCTGACCGATGCCTGCGCTCCAGCACTTGTCCGGTGTTGATCTCCCATGTCGGGCGCACTCACCCGATGCCAGTGGCATTTCAGCGGTGGCAAACCTGCCCGCGCCGGACTGCCCTTGCGGGATGACAGGCAGCGTTGGTCCGTTGGTTCTCTGGCAACTTGGAAACGTCGCGGACGGCGCGATGGCACTTTGAGTAAGGAAACTGAGACACCTTCGTCAATTTCCGGCGCCCATTTCCCTTTCGTCACAACGAAGGCGTGGCCTTCAAGCTCAGGACCACCGTGACGGTGTCACTGACCGCGCTTCCGACCATTCCGTCGGTCGGTCCCACTTGAAATGCGCTGCGTGAAATGTCGGTCGATGCCTCGACGACGGCTGTGCCATCGGGACGTCGTTCAAAGGTGAAAGGGAGCTGAATTTGGTGTTGCAATCCGCGCAACGTCAATGTGCCGTTGAGGAGAAAGCCGCCCCCCCCATCAGGGGAGGCATCATTGGATTCGAATAATGCGTGCGGATGACTTTCCACATTGAACCAATCCGCACTCTTCAAAGTGTCGTCGTACTGCGGATTGTCTGACGTGACGCTTGCCATATCAATCTTTACTTTGGCGAACATCGTTTGAGGCTTTTCAGGATCAAAACGGATCGTCGCATCATAGGCATTAAATTGACCGTTGAGCGTCGCACCACCGCCGGAGGCGATGAACCCTATGCGGCTGGCCGACTTATCCAGAGACCAGGTGATTTCAGCCGAGGCGCCTTCGCCCGGCGCACGGTTCGACGTTGCGGCTACTGCACTTTTCGTACCCTGGTTGATCCGGGTATCATCACCGCTTGCACGCACCGATGAAACGGGCGCTTTCACCTGCGGTATGAAGGGCGCAATGACAGCTAAGGCCGCAAAGCCAGCAACGAGGCCACCGGTCATGAATGTTGCAGGTCTGCCAGGAAGCATGCGCTCCAGGACCGTGTCGCGCAGCACCAGATGGTGGCGAAGGGCCGCGACAACATGCACCAGCACCAATCCGATGATGGCATAACCGGCCAAACGGTGGACCAGCTTCAGCGTCTGTTCGACCGGCTCACGTTCAGCGAGGGCCAGGCGATCGAGACCGAACAGGTGCGGGATCGGGAGGAACCCGTAAAGAACAGTCGGTATTGGGATCGTCGCGGCTGACACCATCAGCCAGCCGGAAATCGGCAGCGCGAACATCAAGACATAGAGCGCCAGATGCCCCGCATGGGCCGAGAGGCGCTCCGCCGTACCCATGGAAGGGGGCAGCGGTGGCGGCGGCGCCAGGACCCGCCACGCAAGGCGGACCACCAGCAAACCGAGCAGGGTGAAGCCGATTGACTTATGTGCCTGATAGAGCGCGAAGCGGACGTCGCCTGGAAGAGTTTGGACTTCAACCATGATGAGGCCCATCGCAACCATGGCAATGATGCCGGTTGCCATCGTCCAGTGTAGGACTTTTGCGACCGCCGTGTAGGCGTGCCCCAACGATCGGACGCGGTCTGACGAGGGCGTGGTCATGATCTGCTCCCAAAAAAACGTACACAAGCACTGGTAGCTGCACGCAGGCGTGTGCCAGCCCTCGGCGAGCCGCTGTGTCAGAAGCACCTGCTTGAGGAGCCCGCCGAAACCCACCGCAAAATGATACGTGAAGCGGTTGTATGCTGACCGCTGGTAGCGCGTATCAGCATGCGATCATCCCTTCCCACAACGGCTCGCCATTTGCGGGTGTTCGTCGATTGGACGTTTTTCCCGCCATCCGCGCTGTTTGGTGCCGTCCAGGAAACAGTAATGCGTTTGTATGGCCGCTAGCCTGGTGTGCAAACGGTGTTCGCCGGAGACCACAGCCGGAGATTAACGAATCACAAATGCCCGAAAAACGCCCCCTTTCGCACCGCAAGGTGTTCGTCCGGACCGCATCTCAGTGTGAAATCCAGGGGTGTGAAAGAACGCACGCAGACCGTGAAAAGGCGCGATATTTCAACAACTTACGCGCGAACAGCGGCGGTTAACAACTTCGTCACAAGAGGCGCGTTGTACCAGCCGCTATTTTGATTTCGCGAAGACAAGGTTACGTTAACCATGTGGCGACTTGGCCGAAGGGAATTAGAGGGCCCGTTCGGTCGCGAGGGGTCGCCGGATGAGTGAAGTGGGGAATGCTGATGGATAAGTTGCCTCCCGAGCATGGTACCAGCGATCTGGACCTCGGTGTCGGCTCAATGGGCGAAGTCGCCCCGGTGGATGTCTTTGAAGTTGTCGGTCACATCAAATGGTTTGATGCGTCAAAGGGTTATGGCTTTGTTGTTCCTGACAACGGCTTGCCGGACATCATGCTGCATGTGACGTGTCTGCGTGCAGGCGGGTACCAAACCGCCTACGAGGGGGCTCGTGTGCATTGCCAGGTCTTGAAGCGGCCTAAAGGGCTGCAGGCCTTTCGCATCTTGAACATGGACGAAACGACCGCTGTGCATCCCTCGGAGATGCCGCCGCGCACGCACGTCTCGGTTGAGCCTGAGTCGGATTGGGAGCAGGCCGTTGTGAAGTGGTTTAACCGCGTGAGCGGCTTCGGCTTCCTGACGCGCGGAGAGGGCACAGAGGATATTTTTGTGCACATGGAGACGCTGAGGCGCTTCGGCTTTACGGAGCTTCGGCCGGGTCAAGGCGTGCAAGTGCGGTTTGGTCACGGCCCGAAAGGTCTGATGGCGGCTGAACTGCGGCCTGATGGTGAGCCAAGCGGGTTTCCTGCGTCGCACTAACCCCTGCGCTGACGATATATCTGGCATCAGACAACGTCTCACAAGGCGAACATCGCATAACGGTCGGCATAAGTCGGCCGTTTTTTTGTGTGCAGACCAACCTATGATCGCCAGGATGAAGCGCGTGTTGTCTCGCGCGAGGTAGACCTGTTGGTGTGCTACGGGTGTCACAAACGCGCGATCATCCATGTTGGCTTTGGGTGAGCCATGCC
>CAZGNQ010000233.1:4128-6066 GCA_964527285.1 uncultured Hyphomicrobiales bacterium
CAGGCAACGCCTCACGAGCCAAAAAGTGTATAACGGTCGGCATAAGTCGGCCGTTTTTTTTGTGCAGACCAACCGACGATCGCCAGGACGAAGCGCGTGCCGTCGTGCTCACGGTGGACCCATTGATGCACGACGGGTGTCTTAAACGCGCGATCATCCATGTTTGCTTTGGGTGAGCCATGCCTGTGCGCACGGAGCCAAGAGCAACGGTTTGCGGAAACGAGCAACCAGCTGTTATCGATCCTGATACAGTGAAATCGGCGGTCGGTCTCGGAAAACAAACAGCATGCGACCGGAGCTATTGCATGAAGTTCTGGCTTTTTCTCTTTGCTTTGGTGCTTGCGATCCAGCCTGCGTTTGACGGTGCGGCCGCGCAATTGCCCGGTCCTGCGCATGGTGTTGTCGACGCGGCGCGCTTGTTGGACAGATCGTCCGGGCAGACCGAAGGATCCCCCAACCGCAGGGCACGCAGCTGGTTTTTTCCGAAGGCTGTTCACAACGTGTCTGATGGGAGGGCTCGCATACCGATTGTTATCACCACGCGTGGCGGCCCGATCACCATTGATGTGGAAGTGGCGCGCACAGCTGCGCAACAGCAGCGTGGTCTGATGTTCCGCCGATCGCTGCCTGAACGAACGGGCATGATCTTCCTCTATGAGCCCCCTCAACCGGTCGCCATGTGGATGCGTAACACTTTGATATCTCTTGATATGTTGTTCGTTGCCCGCGATGGGACCATCGTCCGGATTGCCGAACGCACCGAGCCGTTTTCCGAACGGATCATAAGTTCGGGGCGTGATGTGTCGGCCGTATTGGAGATAGAAGGGGGAGCTAGCCGCACTCTGGGCATTGCTGTTGGTGACATGATTGAACTGAGCGGCCTTCTTCGCTAACGCGCCGCAGCTTGTGCGGTTGAGGTTCCTTTGGACGTGTAGATGAAAGTGTGCACGACCTGATTTCACGCCCGTTCGCCCAACAGGTCCGCGCTGAGATGCCTTGACCGGCATCGCGAAAATCATCACACAACATTGGCGACGGGGCACGCGCTTCGTACGGATCGCAGGATCGGGGTATAGCTCAGCCTGGTAGAGCACCGGCTTTGGGAGCCGGGGGTCGAGTGTTCGAATCACTCTGCCCCGACCATGCGGTATGATGAGATGGCGGCGCTCCAGGCGGCTCGTAGCGGGGTTTTGCGCCAAGCCAGCTGCTGGTCGACCGCGGAACGGACGGAAATCAAAATGATCAGCCCACCTCGCTTCCGCGTCTACAGGCCCGCCCGTACGGCCATGCAGTCGGGGTCCGGCAACACCAGGCAGTGGCTTCTTGAGCCGGAACCGGCCGCGCCCAGGCCGATTGATCCGTTGATGGGTTACACGTCGTCGCAAGATACAACAGCGCAACTCAGGCTTAACTTTGATACGAAGGAAGCGGCTTTGCTCTACGCTCGTCGCCATGGTCTCACAGTCCGTGTGATCGAGCCGAAGCCGCGCCGCCAGATTGCCAAATCTTACGCTGACAATTTCCGCTTTGGGCGTCAGCAGCCTTGGACACATTGACGTTTTGTTCGCATATGTTCCGCACCTGGTCAAGTGCGAGTTGGTCTTCCCGTGGCTTTGTTTTGCGGTGGCTCCGTTCTGACGCCAATCAGATCGGTGCACCGGCTTCAGTCGGCAACGCTCGAGGCGATAAGTGACCGGAAAAGCAGCTGTCTAAGCTTGGCCGGCGCTCTCATGAAAGCCGGATAGGCCAAGGCGAAGGTGCGCGTTGGTGTGGCCCCGTAGCTCAACTGGATAGAGCAACTGACTTCTAATCAGTAGGTTGCAGGTTCGAGTCCTGCCGGGGTCACCAACAAAAACAACAACTTAGCGGCGTTTCCACAAGTGCCTCAATCACTCCAGTAAGCAAATAGTAAGCGCAGGTGGGCTGTTGCAACGTGGT
>CAZGNQ010000234.1:0-6011 GCA_964527285.1 uncultured Hyphomicrobiales bacterium
GCTGAAGGTGGGTGATTGGCGACGTCCGGGCTGGGCGAAGGCCAACGCCGCATCTGTGACAGCAACGCTGGGAGCGCTGCCGGCGATCACCTCGCGAGCGCAGTCCAGGACGCCCGCGCGTGCGTCGTCGCGACGGATCGATTGGGCGGCCATGTTGGCAATGTGAGGGTGGCAAAGTCAGGGTGGCCGGGCCACCTCGGCACGATTGGCGTGGCAGGACCCGGCATGGGAAGGTTGGTTTGGAAAGGTCAGGGTGGCGGTCAGCCTGCCCGGTTCAGGGCTCTGCCAATTCCCGCGAGCGCCGCGCAGCAGCGGTCACAGCGTCGGTGAAAAGACGCTCCAATGCTGCGTTATCCCGCAAGGCCTCAAGCCCGGCCTGGGTGGTCCCGTTGGGCGACGTGACGTTCGAGCGCAGTTGTGCGGCCGGCGTATCCGTCGCCGTCAGCAACTGGCCTGCGCCAGCGACCGTCTGGCGCGCAAGACGCACGGCGAGGTCCGGCGCAAGCCCGTTGGCCACACCGGCCGCTGCAAGGCATTCCACCACATGGAACAGATAGCCTGGCCCTGACCCCGAAACCCCGGTGACCGCGTGCATCAGGGCCTCATCCTCGATCCAGTCCACCGCGCCAATCGCGTCCATCAATGCGGTGGCCTGGGCCTTCTGCTGCGCCGTGACGGCGGCATTGGCAAGCAGCACCGTCATCCCCGCACCCACGCTGGCAGGCGTGTTGGGCATGGCACGCACGACCGCCCGGCCGGGGGGCAAACCCTTTTCGTAGGTGGCAAGCCTAACGCCGGCGGCCACGCTGACGAGCAGGCTATTGTGCGCGAGGTGTGGTGCGAGGGCACCGACCAGATCGACGATCTGGTGCGGCTTGACTGCCAGCACGACGATGGCGCCCGCGGCAGACAGAGCACTGCTGGCGGCGTCCAGCGATGCAGCGATGGCCAGCCCCGCCGACGCACACACCGCCTCGGCCCGCGCATCGGCTGCGGGGTCCACCACGCACAGCCCGGACCGGGTCAATCCGCCCGCGATCCAGCCCTCCAGCATGGCGCGGCCCATATTGCCGGCACCGACGAGGACGACGGGATTGCCAGCCAAAGCTTCAGTGAGACGTGTCGGTGTGGAAGACTGCGATGCGGCCACTGGCTGCCTCCGCTGTGCTGTTCACTGGTGCATCCGTGGGCAAGCGCCTGCGCGATGCGCCCAACCGGACCTCACCATCCCGGATCTCAGCCACGCAGGTCGGACCATCGGGCTTGTGATGGTGGCCTCAGGTCACGCACAACCTTGGGTTTCAAACATGGTGCTGCGCACGGCTTCCTGCGCATCCTTGCCCGCCCAGACCACGAAATGAAAGGCCTGATAGTGGCGCTCACAGGCGTCGAGGGCACTGTCGACCAGCCGTTGCATCTGGGCGCGGGTGGCCGCAGCATCATCCAGGATCAGAGCATTGCGGAACATCACCAAGCCGTCGCCCGACCAAACGTCAAAATGACCGAGCCAGAGCTGCTCATTGATGAGCGCCAACAGACGGTTCATCTCGCTGGCCCTTGCACCGGGGACCGATAAATCAAATGCGCAGGCCACGTGCACAGCCGTCAGATCGCGCCGCCAGTTGACCGAGACGTGGTAGTCACACCGGGTGCCCCGAACGCTCAGGGTCAGTTCGTCGTCTCCCAGCCGCTCGAAGTTCCAGTCGCGGCTCTCTACGATGCACTGAAGCAGGTCGAGGGGCCGGCGGGAGCGCTCGGCGTGCAGGTGTGTGGCGGGCATGGGGCCATCCTGTCGGGCTGCGGCACGCAGCGCGCGGGCGGGCGGCCCGGCGACGCGGTACCCTCCTGGCTAGTGGGAGGTGGGCCGAGTCGCAATTGCCGGGTCTCAGCCGCCGCACAACGTGTGCAAAGCCAGAGCAGCCCGCTCACTGACCGCCTGGGGACGGCACACCCTCGCTGGCGCCAAGCCTTTCTTCGAGCGCGGCAATACGGGCCTTGAGCGCTTCGTTCTCCTGGCGCGCGAGTTCGGCCATGTCGCGCACAACCTCAAACTCCTCCCGCTTTACCAGGTCCATCTGCTCCACCATGCGCTCGCCTTGCGTGCGCAGTACGGTCTCGACCTCATCGCGCACCCCTTGGGCTGCGCCCGCGGCGTCGTTGAGCACTTTCGCCAGTTCGTCGAGAAGACGGTTGTTGCTTTGCGGCATGGCTGAGATCCTTGAGGTTGGCGGCCAGTTTCGGTTCGGATAGCGCAATGGCTGAGCGGCGCGAGCGCCATACGGCACGCAAGCCCGGTGATTTGCTGATCGACCGCCTTGTGTGGGCCGTTGTGTGACCCCGGGAACAGCGCACGAAAAGCGCGGCACGTCGGCCCCGAGCATCACGCACAGCCCGAGGGTCACCCGCGGCCATCGTCGCTCGGCGTTCTTTCGCCCTTTGCGGCCGGCGTCCATTGACTTCGCGCAGCGTGAACGCAAAGCACGGGACATCGGCGCAGGATCTGCGACATCGTGGGCTTTTGCGCGGAACCGTGGCTGCCGACTGGCCCGGGCTCACCAACTCCGGTCTCAACCTCACCCATTTGGCGGTCACGCGGCTGAACGTCACCCGGACCTGCCCCAGGATCCCCCATGCCAAGCGCCCTCATTGTGCTCAGCCTTGCCACCCTGGCCGGCATGTCGGCTGCGATCCCCTTCCCGCAGATCGATCCGATCGCGATCCAAACAGGCCCCATCGACCTGGGCGGCATTTTCAACTTCAACCTCGCCATCCGCTGGTATGGCCTCGCCTATATGGCGGGTCTGCTGCTTGGCTGGCTGTACGTCCGGCAATTGCTCGCAACGCCGCGCCTTTTTGCGCCTGAGCGGGCGCCCATCGCGCCGGATCAGGCCGATATGCTGCTGCTGTGGGCCACGCTGGGCGTCGTGCTCGGTGGCAGGCTCGGGTTCGTCCTGTTCTATGAGCCCTCATTCTTTTTCCAGAACCCGCAGGAGATCATCGCGCTCTGGAATGGCGGCATGGCCTTTCACGGCGGCCTCGTGGGCACCGGCATCGCCATGTTCATCTTTGCGCGCATGGTCGGCGCGCCGTTCCTGTCGATTGCTGATCTTGTCAGCGCTGCGGTCCCGATCGGGCTGTTCTTCGGGCGGATCGCCAATTTCATCAACGCCGAGGTCTATGGCCGCCCAACGGACCTGCCATGGGCCATCGTTTTTCCAAAGGCCGTGCTGTTGCCTGAGCACGCGGAGGTGCCGCGACACCCCAGCCAGCTTTATGAGGCCACGGCCGAGGGCATCATTCTGTTCGCTGCCATTGCCTGGGTCATTTATGCCCGCGGTGCGCTGCGCTGGCCGGGCTACGTGACGGGCGTCTTTCTGGCCGGCTATGGGATCGCGCGGATCGTTTGTGAGTTCTTCAGGGCCTATGACATTTCAAGGCCTTTCACGTTTGTGCCTTTCGAGAGCCTGCCGGGCTTCGTGATCACCACGGGCATGATCTACTCGGTCCCGATGGTGCTGCTGGGGCTTTGGCTCATCAACACGCGGCCCTATGCTGCCGAAGCGGCGGCTCTGGACGATGCCGACGGGACGCTGAGCGGTCGGCGCTGAAGCGGTTTGGTGAAGCAGCCACCACCAGCGGTCGAATGACCCGCAACCGTGACGTTGCGCGCAAGGAGACACACCATGGACTTCTACCTGCTCGTTTTCTTTGCGTTGATGTTCGCCGTCGGCTCAACGGGCGCGATCTTTCGCCCTGGCGACTGGTACGAACAGCTCAACCGTCCGTCATGGACGCCGCCGAACTGGGCGTTCCCGGTCGTATGGACGTCGCTTTACATCATGATCGCGTTCGCCGGCTGGATCGTCTGGCACCGCACCGGCGCAACCAGCCTGCCAATGGCCTTCTGGGGCGCGCAACTGGTGCTGAATGCTGCGTGGTCCTGGCTGTTCTTCGGTCAGCGGCGGATGGATCTGGCGCTGATTGACGTCTCGCTGCTGTGGCTGACGATCGCCGGCTTTATCGTCACGGCGTGGCCCATCTCGCAGCTCGCAAGCCTGTTGTTCGTGCCATATCTCGTGTGGGTCACGATCGCCTCAGCGCTCAATTACCGGATGATCACGCTCAATCGCGACAGCGTCGAAAGCTTCATCTGATGGCATTGGCCCGGCGCGCCGGCAGGCAGGGCCCGTCGGTGACGACGAGAGGCCCCGCACTTTCAGCGCATGTCGAGAGTTCGACCATCATGAGGATCGCCCGTGCCCACGTTCTCCTCTGACGGCATCGAGATCGCCTACATCCACGAGCGCGCAGCCGCGTCAGAGGCTGGCGACGGTGGGCCGGCAAAGCGACCGGTGCTGCTCATTCACGGATTTGCTTCAAACCTGAAGACCAACTGGGTCGATACCGGATGGGTGCGCGATCTCACGGCAGCCGGCCACGACGTTGTGGCCTTCGACCACCGGGGTCATGGCCGCTCAGCGAAGCTGTATGATGAGGCTCAATACGGCGCGCCGTTGTTCGCGGAGGACGCCTGCCGATTGCTCGACCACCTCAGCATCGAACGTGCCCACATTCTGGGTTTTTCCATGGGCGCGCGGGTCGCGGCCTTCATGACGATCCAGCATGGTCAGCGTGTGGAGCGCGCTGTCTTTTCGGGGCTGGGCGCGAACATGATCTCCGGGCTGCCCGGTGCCGGTGCCATCGCTGAGGGACTGCTGGCCGACAGCATCGACGAGATCACAAATCCCGTGGTGCGCAACTTCCGTCAATTTGCCGAGGCGACGCGCAGCGACCTGCGGGCGTTGGCCGCCTGCATCCGCTCCGCCCGTGTGCCGATCTCACCGGACATGCTGGCAACGATCTCACGCCCGGTGCTTGTGGCCGTCGGTACGGACGATCCGATCGGCGGGCCTGCCAGCGAACTGGCCGCTGCCATCCCGGGTGCCAAGGCGTTCGACATCGTTGGCCGGGATCACATGAAGTCCGTCGGGGACAAGACCCACAAGGCCGCGGTTCTCGCGTTTTTCGCCCGCGGGTGATGGCACCGCCACGGCCGCTTCACTGGGCCGCTGCATCATTTCGCTCAACGCGTGCAGGACCACGTCGATGTGGTCGAACACCCAGAAATGCCCGGCGTCAGCAATCGTTGTCGTGCGGCAGCCCGGGATCATTGAGCCGAGCGCCAAGGCTGGCGCGATGGGCACGTTGCGGTCCAGCAGGCCCTGCCAGAGCATGGCCGGTGCCGTAATGGCGTTGAGATCGACATCCCAGGGCCGCGCGAACGTCCGCAAGTCATCCACGGCCCCCTGCACGCCGCGGCGCAAGCCCTCCTGCACACCGGCGATGATTGAACGCCGCACATCGGGGCGCGTCAGTGCCCGCCGGTCGGCAGGGTTGGCGCGCGCAATCAGCAGCGGAAAAAAGCCGAGGGGTGCGGACAGGAACATGGCCTGACCGAAGCGGAACAGGGCCGGCAGGCCGCCAGGCACGCGTGGCATCGCCTTGAAGACGATGCGATGGCCAATCGGCACTGGGAGGTCTTGACCGGGCTCGCCCATCGGCCCCACCGGTGCAATGAGTGCGAGCGCGCTGATACGATCCCCCAGATGAGCGGCAGCGCCAGCAGCAAACGGCCCGCCACCTGATATGCCCGCCAGTCCGAACGCTGCGACGCCCAGCGCATCGCACAGCGCGGCAACATCCTCCGCCGTGCTTGCCAGCGTGCGCCCCGGGTGTGGTGTCGAGCGGCCCATCCCCGGACGATCCGGTGCGATCAGCTTGATCCCGCGCGCACGGGCCAACGGATGGGCGATCCGGTAGCTCACGCGCGAGCCGGGTGTGCCGTGCAGCGCGACCACCGGCAGCCCGTCAGGATCGCCGTAGAGCGCATAGCCAAGGGTCCGTCCGTCTCGCAGGGAGATCACGTTTTCGTGAGGCAGCGTGGCAGCGCGCCCTTCACGCCGCGCGCCTGACGATGGCCGCGCGCGCTGACCGCTCGGCCGGTTTGCGCT
>CAZGNQ010000235.1:0-5974 GCA_964527285.1 uncultured Hyphomicrobiales bacterium
GTGTTCTGCGCAAATGGGACTCTGGCATCGGCGAGGGCATCAGTCGTCAAACGGTCGGCGAAGCGCGAAAGCGCGAATTGCGCTGAAGCCACCGCCGCGATCGCACCAGCGACAACCACGATCAACCCGAGCCGTTTGTCCCTTTGTGTCTGCGCTGTACTTGCGGCAAGCACAATAACGGCACCGATGGCAAAAACCGTGAGACCCACGCCGGCGCGTGAGCGTGTTGCAAATTGCGCAATTGCAAAAATAGCGACAATGGTGAAAACGGCGAAAGCCACAGCAATCCTGCGCACGCGCAATTCATTCTGCGCCAGTCCATCGTTCAAGATGCGCGGCAACAAACTGACGGCGAGGCCAGCACTCAAGACGAGCCCGACGTAAAGGAATGCGCCGAGGTGGTTGCGGTTGGCGAAAAAGCCGACGGCTTCCGATGGGTTTGTGATCTCAAACGGCCGCAATGGGCTTTCGGGTCCCTGGACCACCTGAACGAGGCCGAGAAGCATGCTGACCAGGCTGGTGCCAACGATCACGCCCACCAAAGTCTGTCGTTGTTCGATGTTGGCCCGCGCTGTGAGCATGAACAATGCCGCAGCCGGCAACAAAGACGCCAAGGCCGCCAACGACGCGGATCGATCCAGCGATACCGAGGTCCAGCCTCCGCCCCAGCGGGTTGCGAGTTCACCCGGCAGCGGATCGACAATGCCGGAGAGCCGCGCCTGCAAATCGATGGGCAGCGGCGCCAATTGGATGATCGCGAGTGTGGCCATCAAGCCCAACAGGACCCACTCACCGGTTGTCAGGCGCACCGCACTGGCGAGCAGCAAAGCGAGCGTAGCAACTCCCAGAGCTTGCACGGCAACGTCAGCCAGAAATCCCTGGCCGGTTCCGCCGCCGAGTACGAGACAAGCGAGTAAAAGTAGGCTTGCAGCCAACGATTGCGTCAATGTCAGGGCTGAGTGCGCCAGTGTCGGTGCCTCCAAAGCGCCGGATCAGTCTTTACGGCTTTACACCTGTGCAGTCCATTTTCTTAACGCATACCAAGTCGAAACGCGACCTCAACGAGGTGGTGCCAGCGATGGACCGGGCCGCACGATCCGGCACATAAAGAGCTCGACACCATAAATGCTGGCGGGGCATTTCGCCTCCGCCTGGACGTCAGAAAGAGCGCGGCGTCCGCAATCTGCGATGCCGCGCTCATATCATCTTATTCGCTGGCAGCGATGTTCACGCCGACATCTTGGCATTTGCGGAAAACGAACGCATTGACCTGCTCAACGGCAATGGAGTCGATCACGCCGAAGAGGCTGTCTGCCTTGACCGCCGACCAAATGGCCGTGCTCGCAAGCGTCGAGCCTTCGATGTCGCCCCAGTTCATTTCTGCGTCCGTTGCTTTCCCGTTTTCAAACGTGATTGTGGGCGCGATGTTGAAGCTCACATTGTAAGCCTCGCCACCGTCCTGGTTTTCCAAAACGCAGGCCATGTTATGGTCAGGCAGCGTGTAAGAACCGCCACCGCCTTGGCGCAGCTGCGCGATGCTTTTGCGATCGAGGTTCAACTTCGTTTTGCACTGCGCATTTCCATAAGGCCAATCGAGCCGATCGCCGAGCACGCTTTTGGTCAGTTCCTGGCGAAGCCATGTTTTCGTGACTTCGCAAGTCACGGCGCCGTCCGTTGCGCCACCTTCGGCAAACAGCTCGCAAATCTCTTTTTTGCAGGCTGAGCGGGCTTCTTTTTCGCTCAACACCCGGTCGGCGAGCGCCTGCGTGATGGTGCCCTCGTCGACAAGGCGCTTTACGAAATCAGCATTCTGTGCGGATGCGCTAGAGCTGATCAGCGCGCATCCAAGCGCGACGGCAATTGCTGCAAACAGGTTTTTCACGGTGGATGTCATTGCCGGATGACCTCTGGTTTTCGGGGCTCGATCTCGCGCGAACCATCACATGCGACGAACGAGCGCCGTGTCGCATCCGGAAATCGCGGGCGCAAGTCGATTCCACATTGCAACAATTCGGTGACAGGCCGTGTCGTGCGGTGCCATCAGGTTGTGTGCGCCGGGCGAAACCAAGCCAATTGACTGACGCTGCTGACGAACATGATGCTGGTCTGCGGCCGGGTCCGCCCGGAAAAGGTTGGGCAGATGGGCGCGGCGGTGTGGCGGAGCAGTCACTCAAACTTTTCTTGAATACCGGCCAGAACTGCGTCCTGTAACCTGCGGTTGATCGGTCAACGAGGACCGCGGCTCGCCCCTTGCCAGGTGCCGCATCTGGTCAACAAGTGTTGATGGCACCTGGAGCTCCGTCGGGCCGCACCAGTGAGACTGCATATGTAACCGGTTTTCGATGAGGATCACCCCGGATTTGGAAGCAGTTCAACCGTTCAAGGCCGCAGGACGGGGGGGGCATGCGTTGCCCGATGTTCAGAAATCTTGGACGATGCTTGGGCGGAGCGGTTGCGCGCGATTGCTTCGCTCGCATCGAGATCAGAGCTTGCACAGCGTTGGGCCTCTGGGCGGCTGTGTGCTTGGTAAGACGGGTCTTACGTTGAGGCGCTGCCGCTGGCGCGTTGCGCTCAATCCAGGTGCGGAGACGATCGACAGCACCAGCTAACGGCGCTTGACCATTGACTGCGCAAGTGAATCTCGGCTGATCGAGCCAACGAAGCTCGGCAGCAGGTAGGTCAACCACCGAGCGCCAGAGCCCGTTGCACGCAACGCGCGGGGCTCGGGCCTATGGTTCTGCGGCGCAGCCTCCGCCTGGTTTGGCTTCGGTTCAGCGCGAACGCCGTACTGGCGCCACATCTGTATCGTTAAAACAACGCTGGCATCCAACAGTTTTGGGGACAGGCGTGTTGTCTTTGCGCTGATCGTGGTGTTAGCCCGATTGCGCGAGATAGCGCCGCAGGAGCCGCATCACGTGACGGGGTTGAAACGCATGGGACGGCAAAACCGAAACATCGTCCTGATGCTCAGCGTTCTGAGCGTCCTCGGTGGCTGCGCTGGCAGTTCGCTGTCGGACGGGACCGGTTTCACAGAGGCAGGGTCCCCGACGGTGACCACTGCCACGCCAACGGCGAGCGCGGTGGGGTCCACGCAACCGGCGGCGTTCGGCGATGACCGTGATGGCGTGGCCGTCGGCGCACAGCCCGCTGAGCCTGTGGTTTTGCCTGCCGCTGCGCGGTCCTTCGCGGAGGCCTCGACACCTGGCACGCAATCATATCGAGTCGGCCCGCGTGATGTTCTTGAGATCCAGGTCTATCAGGTGGCTGAGCTGAGCGGCGCGCACGAAGTCGGCGACAATGGCTTGATCACATTGCCATTGATCGGCGCGGTGCAGGCCGGTGGCTCAACGGTGCTCGATATCCAGAACGATGTGCGCACGCGGCTCGGTCAGGATTACCTTCAAAACCCCCAGGTCACGGTGACGGTGAAGACCTACAACTCTCAGCGCGTGACCATTGACGGCGCGGTGGAGAAGCCTGGCGTGATACCGTTAACCGGACAGATGACCCTCCTGCAGGCCGTCGCAACGGCTGGCGGGTTGACCGAGATGGCGAGTTCCGAGTTGGTGGTGTTCCGCCAGATCGATGGTAATAAGACCATGGCGTCCTTCGATCTTGATGCCGTTCGGACAGGCCGCGCGCAGGATCCCGTGCTTCAATCGGGCGACGTGGTGATTGCCGGGTCGTCGCAGTTCAAAGAAGCCCTTGCGAACATCTCGCCGGTCATTGGTGTCGGGCGCGCCTTCGTGCCATTCTTCTGACGCCCCACAGTCGATCACCCAATGCGTTAGCTTGCACCGTATCAGCTCATGATGCCGTGTTGGCCTTGCTCACCTTGACCGTCAAATCGAGTGCGAGGCGACCACCGTCCACGTGGATGGTCTCGCCCGTGAGGTAGCTGGCATCATCGCTCGCGAGAAACGACACGACGGAGGCCACTTCGCATGGTTGGCCAATCCGGCGCAGCGGTGTCCGTGAGAGGATGATCCGGCGGGCATCGTCATCTGGCACGATGTCGTTGGTCATGCTCGTCAAGACGCTTGCCGGTGCCACAGCGTTGACGCGAATGCCGTGATCGGCAAGGGCGAGCGCCATCACGCGCGTCAGGCCGTCCAGGCCCGATTTGGAAACCGCGAAGGCCACATGGTCGGTCTGTGCGCCCTCGCCGCCCGTTGCCCCCACGTTCACGATCGCGCCAGGCGTGCGGCCGCTGCGCGCCTGCTCCACCAACTCCTGCGCCACGGCCTGGCTCACCAGGAATGAGCCGCGCAGGTTCACGTCAATGACGCGATCAAACTCTTCCAGTTCGAGTTCGAGGAATGGCGAAGCGTCGTAGGTGCCGGCGTTGTTCACCAGAATGTCCAGATGCGCGTAGGCATCCTTCACAGCGGCCAGGAGATTGAGCACATCGAGCCGTTTGGACACGTCGCAATGGACGAACAGGACGTCGAAGCCGCGGTCCTTCAGATCGTCCGCAGTGGCCAGCCCAGCCGCCTCATCCTTGTCACACAGGACAACGCGCGCGCCGTCATTGGCGAGGCGCTCCGCGACGGCCCGCCCAATGCCGCGGGCTGCGCCGGTGACGATGGCAACCTTATCTCTGAGGCGCATGGGACCACTCCGCCGGTTGGCTCACCGGCAGTGCGCCGGCAGTGGTCCCAGCCATTGCATGGTTTGTGCCGTTGCAACAAACATTGCGCACCGCGCACGGCCGTCCGGCAAGCTCTCGGACGCGCGCTGACGGCCGGCGAGCCAGGATCGTCTCATGGCCACGCTGCGCAAGCCGCGGTCGGGCATCGCCGCGCATGGGTTCTTGGCGGGTGGGCCGCCCAGCCCAGCCCAACTGTGGCGCATGCCGCGTGCCGCGTGCGCTGGCGCGCGCCCCGTTTGACTTGGCCAACCCGTGGGCCAACCCTTAGGTCATCCCGCGGCGACCAGGCCCCGCCCCTTCAGCGCATCGGCGATCTCGTTCAGGATCACCGGGTCGTCGATTGTGGCCGGAAGCTTGAATTCTTTGCCGTCGGCAATCGAGCGCATGGTGCCACGCAGCACCTTGCCAGACCGTGTCTTGGGCAGTCGCTTGACGATGATGGCCGTCTTGAACGCCGCCACGGGGCCGATTTTTTCGCGCACGAGCTGCACGACCTCTTTTTCGATCTGCGACGGATCCCGCGTCACGCCAGCATTCAGCACAATGAACCCGGCAGGGATCTGACCCTTGAGCTGATCGGCAATCCCCACAACGGCGCATTCGGCAACGTCAGGGTGGCTGGCAACCACTTCCTCCATCCCGCCGGTGGAGAGCCGGTGGCCAGCGACGTTGATGATGTCATCGGTGCGCGCCATCACAAAGACATAGCCGTCAGCGTCCATGAAGCCGGCGTCCGCTGTCTTATAATAGCCGGGGAATTCGCTCAGGTAGCTTTCGCGAAAGCGCGCTTCGTCGTTCCACAGCGTGGGGAAGCAGCCCGGTGGCAGTGGGAGCTTGACGACGATCGAACCGGTCTGCCCAGCCGGCACGGGCTCCCCCTGGTCGTCGACGATTTTGATATCATAGCCGGGCATGGCCACCGCTGGCGATCCGCGCCGCACTTCCAGCAACCCAAGACCCAGAGGGTTGGCCGCGATGGCCCAGCCGGTCTCCGTTTGCCACCAATGGTCGATCACCGGCACCTGAAGCTTTTCTTCTGCCCAGACAATTGTATCCGGGTCGGCCCGTTCGCCAGCGAGGAAGAGCGCGCGCAGACTTGAAAGGTCGTAATCGGGCACCAATGAACCCGTGGGGTCTTCTTTCTTGATGGCGCGGAACGCGGTCGGCGCGGTGAACAGCGCTGCGACGCGATGCTCCTGGATCACCCGCCAGAACGTGCCTGCGTCCGGCGTGCCCACGGGCTTACCTTCAAACACAACGCTCGTGCAGCCGTGCAGCAGCGGCGCATAGACGATGTAGGAATGGCCGACGACCCAGCCCACG
>CAZGNQ010000236.1:0-5972 GCA_964527285.1 uncultured Hyphomicrobiales bacterium
GGCCACCTTCTCCCCCTCCTTTTCTCAGGCCCAGAGCCTGGGGTTCGCAAGGCGCGCGCGCAGCACGCCGTCGCATTTGGAGGCGTCAGCCCGCCGTGCCGACCTTGTCCTGCGTTTTGGTGTCAAAGTCGCCCGCGTGGTGGCGCTCGTGCAGTTGGCTCGCCGGATCGCCGAACGTGCGGTTGACCATCCGCCCGCGCTGGACTGCTGGGCGCTCCCAGATTGCCTTTGTCCAGCGCTGCAGATGCTCATACTCATCAACAGCGAGAAACTTGCCCGCATCATAAAGGGTGTGGCGGGCCAGCGCACCGTACCAGGGCCAGATCGCGATGTCGGCGATCGTGTAGCTGTCGCCGGCGATATAGGCGTTGTCCGCCAGGCGCCGGTTCAAGACATCAAGCTGGCGTTTCGTCTCCATGGCGAACCGGTTGATCGGATATTCGAACTTTTCAGGCGCGTAGGCGTAAAAGTGCCCGAAACCGCCGCCGAGGTAGGGCGCGCTGCCCATCTGCCAGAACAGCCAGTTCAACGCTTCGGTGCGCGCGCGCGGCTCGTCGGGCAGCAAGGCGCCGAACTTCTCTGCCAAGTAAAGCAGGATTGAACCGGATTCGAACACGCGCAGCGGGCCGCCCTCGGCACTGTGGTCGACAAGTGCAGGGATCTTGGAATTGGGATTGGCTGCGACAAACCCGCTGGAGAACTGGTCCCCATCGCCGATCTGGATCAGCCAGGCATCATACTCCGCGCCCGCGTGACCAAGGGCCAGCAGTTCCTCCAGCATGACCGTCACTTTGACGCCATTGGGCGTGGCCAGCGAATAAAGTTGCAGTGGGTGTTGGCCGACCGGCAGGTCCTTGTCGTGCGTCGGGCCGGCAATGGGCCGGTTGATGCTGGCGAAGCGGCCGCCGCTATCTGCCTCCCAGGTCCAGACTTCGGGCGGCGTGTAGGCGGACGTCGTGGCGCTGTCGGTCATGGGGGTGTCCTGCGGCTGTGTTGCTGGAATAGGGCGAAGAGGAGAGAATGGTGCGAGGGGGCGGCAACCGGATCCCACGGCACGCAGCCGAACCCTACGCCAGGGTCTTGGTCACGGTTGCATCACGCTCACGTGCATTGGGCGTCTCCGGTGGTGAGTGGCCATCGCGCGGCTCGCGTGAGGCATACCAAGCACGGATCGGGCGCGGATGACCAATTCCGGGGTGTTCGCCGTCACAGGCCATAGCCTCTGCGTTGGCCGGCACCTCACAGCGGCTCCTCCCAGCGGCTCCTCAAAGGGCGGTTGCCTTTGTGTCGGTCAGCACCGCAAAAAGGGCCGCCTGCCCGTCAGATTACGAGACTTGCGCAATGACACTGCCAACGCCCCGCCGCACACCAAGACACGTCTTCTGGCTGACGGCCGTAATGCTTGTTCTGGGGCAATGGGCCGTGGTGCCGGTCGCTTACGCGGCCGAGACGCTGAAGGAACTTGAAGCTCAGTACGATGCAGCCTTCGCGGCAAAGGATTTTGAGCGGGCTGACGCGCTCGCGATCGAAGGCTTGGCACAAGCCAAAACCACCGGCGGACCCGATGACCGGGAGATTGCCAGATGGTTTGCACGCATCGCTCTGGTTGCGGTGCGGCGCGGCGAATACGGGTTTGCCCGGGTCATGTACAACGATGGGCAGGAGGCGTTGCGCAAGGCTGCGCCGCCGGACGATCCTGAGTTCATGGTGTTCCGGCACCGAATTGCCGATCTGACTTGGGCCGACGGCGCAGCCGATCGGGCCTTGGCTTACGGGCGTGACTGGTTGGCAGAGGCGCGCACGCTGCACGGCTTGCGCAGTGCGTTCACAGCTGACGCCCACACATGGATCGGGATGGTGGCGCGCAGCGAAGAGCAGTTCGGCCTGGCGATCACGCATCTGGAGATGGCTGCGAAACTATACGCCGCGCTCGGTCAGGCGCGGGCGCGTGATGCCATCCGTGCCCGGCACATGCTGGGTGATGTGTTCCGCTCCCAGGGCCGGTATCAGGATGCGTTGACAACGCTGCAGCAGGCCGAGCGCCTTGCCGCGGACACTGAGCCGGACGGTTATGTGGCCGGCGACATCCATCTGGCCCTGGGCGATCTGCTTGCGCAGATGGATCGCCTGGGCGAGGCGGAGACCCACCTGCGCAAGGCGCTGGTCCTGCAACGCAAACACGCGGGACCCACGCACATGGCCGTGGCGAGCGTTCTCGGGTCCCTTGAGACGGTTCTCTCGGCGACAGACCGCCTCGATGAAGCGCTGGAGCTGAACGAACAGCGGATTGCCATGGTTGCCGCGGTTTATGGACCGGACAGCCCCGAGGCCTTGCAGGCGCGCACCACCCGCGCCCGTATTACGCTCCAGCGAGGGCGGCTCGACGAGGCCGAGGCAATCTATACGCGCATCCTTGCCACCCTGGAGAAGGCGCGCGGGCCGAACGACGCCAGCCTGATCGATCCGCTGGGTGGCTTGGCCGATGTCCACGCCCAGCGCGGGGATCGTTCGACATCGGAGCGACTGACGCAGCGTGTCATCACAATCACGCGCGGCTATCGCTCCGTCGATCCGACGGCGCTCGGCGTGCAACACCTCATCTACGCCCAGCGTCTCACCTATTGGCGACGCTTCGGGGATGCCGAAAAACAGGTCCGCAGCGCGCTGGAGATTTTCCGCGACACGCTGGGTCCGGCCCACCGCTTAACAGTGCAGGCGATGTCCGTCCTTGCAGCGATCTATACCGCCCAGGGCCGGACGGAGGAACGCGCAGCACTGAACGCGCGCATCGCAATCGTCTCGGACGGAAAGGCGCCAGCCTCGGCCACAGGCAAGATGGAGCAGCTTGCGCACCGTGCACTTGGTGCCGCCACGGCCAACCGAGATGACGAAGCGCTAACCGCCTTTAAGGCGTGGCTCAACCTTGCCGAAGCCGGACAGAGCGTGGCGCCGATCGCTCTGGTGACAGGCTACGCCAACTTTGGGGCGTTCCATCTGTCGCGCGGGCGCCCAGAAAAGGCCCGACCATTGCTCGACAAGGCCGTTGCGCTGGTGCGCCGATATAATCTCTACGGCACGCAAGGGCGGATGGCTCTTTTCATGCGCGCCCGGATGCACGCCAATGTGGGAGAACTTGATCGCGCCTATCCGATCATGGATGAGCTGTTCAAGCGGCTGGAGAAGATCCCTGATCGGGATATGATGGAATGGGCGGCGCTTGTGCAATTGCATGGCATAATCAGCGCGCGACTTGGAAGGTTTGCGGAAGCAGAGAGATTCATTCAGGCCGGCCTCCACGATGTCAGAATCCGTTTTTCAAGCCACCATCCGGCACGGCGCGTGGCATTGACGACGACGCGCGATTTCTACGACGCGTGGGGCCGACAGGATGCGGTGAAATTCTACCAGTCCCAGATCGATAACCTCCCTCAGCCCGGCACGCGTCATTTGCCGCTTTTCTATGCCACGAACCGGGGGATCGCGCCCGTCGCGGCCCCCAAAACGCCGCATGATGTTGCGTTCAATTCCCGCAGCACCGATCAACTGACCATCGGGCGGGCAACCATGCTTGTGCCGGCGGATGAAATTGCGCGGCGCGCCCAGCGCAACGCTCAGGCCATGGGTTTGCTTCATGATGCGCAAGGTCGGCTGGCGTCGGTCGACCGGCTGAAGCTTCTCGCGGTTTACAAAGCGCCGGCGCAACAGGCCTTCACGACTGAACTGCGGATCATGGCGCACCGCGCCGTGCGCTTCAAAGGTCAGGCGTTGATTTTCGTCCACGGTTATAATGTGGCGTTCGAGAACGCGATGATCCGCGCCACGCAGATCACCTTCGATCTGGATTTCGACGGGCCGGTCCTGCCTTTCGCATGGCCGTCACAAGGCTCGCTGCTCGGCTATCGCACCGATCAGCAGTCGGCGGCGGACGCGTCGGCGCGGCTGGTCGAATTCATCGATTTTCTCTCCACCCAGGCAGGCGAGCTCAAGCTGCACATTGTCGCCCATTCCATGGGCAACAGGGTTCTCGCCGGTGCGCTGGAAATGATTGCGCAGCGCGGCGGGATCAGGGGGCGCGATGGCCAGATCGGTTCTGGAAAGCTGGGGGAGGTGATTCTGGCCCACCCTGACCTCGCCCAGAAACGGGCGGCTAAAATGGTTGCGAATGCCGCTGCGCATGTTGCGGGTTTCACGCTTTACACATCCGATGAGGACAAGGCGCTGGTGGTCTCCAGCGTCGTCAATTGGTCCGATCGCGCAGGCCTTGGCGGCACACCGATCAAGGGCGTGGACGTTATTGATGTTTCCGGCATGGAGGATCTCGAGGCACCGGGTTGGTTCGGCCTCAAGCACGCGACCTTTGTGCGCAACCCGGTGCTGTTCGGTGATCTGACCAAACTGTTGCTGACCAGCGCGCGGCCGCCGCATTTGCGCAGCCTTGGCGCTTTTGATCGCGCGCCGGGACGCGAAGGCGTCTGGCGCTATTCCGGTGGGAGCGTTGCACCGGGCGCGGCCGAACGCACAAAGATCCAGATCGCTGCGCGCGGCGAGGACGCTGCCCGCGCCTTGCTGACAGAGCAGACGCTGCCGCAAGTTGCCACGCGCGCTGGTGCTGCTGCTCCCGTGCGCGGATTGACCGCGGCAGCAAAACAGACCGGCCCGCCGGGCGCCGAAACCACCCAGACACGTGGCGCAAAGGCGGCACGTGGCGCGAAGCCGGCGCCGCTGCGGCCACGCGATCAAAACGCTCCCGAAGCCGCCTCAACGCCGAGGGTCGCGCAAGCGCCTGTCGCGTCACGTGCGGCGACGTCAGTCGCTCGTGCGCCGCAAAGCCGGACGGCGCCTGCGGTCCTTGCCCGCACGAATGCCACGCCGACACCTGCCGCGCACGAGGCAGACCGCCAGACCGCCCGGCGCATCACCGCGCGCCCGGTGTCCACTTCGCCCGCCACGCTGGTGTCCGCAAACCGCGCCACGACCCCGCGTGCCGTGCGCCCCGCGCCGGCGCGGATGGCGCCTGAACCGCGAAAGAGAGGTGTCGTCCGGCCGGCCGCGACGGATCGTGCAGAGATCAGCCCGATGAAAAGCGCGGCGTTGCAGCCTGCCAGCCTGCCCTCACCGTCACAGCCTGCCAAATCTGACGTGACAACGGGAGCGGCGCCCAGACTGACGCCGTCGGCTGCACCTCAGCGAGCGCCCGCGGAACGTGCCAGCACGCCGGCAGTGCCGATTGTTCAGCCCGAGACGGCAACCGACACCGCGGCATCGGATGCCGGTGTTCTCAGGGCGCAGCAGCAGTTGGCGGCGCTTGGCTTTGATCCCGGGCCGCTTGATGGGGTCGCCGGTCCGCAAACGCGCGCGGCGGCTGCGGCCTATCGCGAGGCGCTCGCAAACGGTCGCGGCGTTCCCGGCACGGTCGATCTGAGCGCGTTGGGCAGCGATGAGAACGCCACCGGCGGTCGGCCGACGCGGCGGCGGGCTTATGCGACGTGCGGGCTCTATCAATATCGCGCCGGTGACAGATGCGTGGACGCGCGCTATGGGGCCCAGTGAGCCGGACAAGCTCTGAGCGTCAGGTGGGCGTTTCAGGCTATGGGGAGCACCGCGAAAAGCTGGTCGTTGCGCATCGCGGATCGCAACGTCAGCCGTGCGACGCTGTCAGGCCTCCCATCCGGCACGCAACAGCCGCGCAGCCGCCGGCGCGCAGTAGGTCAGCACGCTGTCACAGCCAGCGCGCTTGAAGGCCATCAGCACCTCCATCATCGCACGCTCGCCGTCGATCCAGCCGTTCTGCGCTGCCGCCATCATCATCGAATATTCTCCCGACACGTGATATGCGACCGTGGGGACGGAAAATGTATTTTTCACCCGCTGGATGATGTCGAGATAGGCGAGGCCCGGCTTCACCATGACCATGTCGGCCCCTTCCGCCAGGTCGAGCGCCACCTCGCGCAACGCCTCGTCCGTGTTGGCCG
>CAZGNQ010000237.1:0-5964 GCA_964527285.1 uncultured Hyphomicrobiales bacterium
GAGCATGGACCACGACGCTCTCATGAACGCGTGGGCGGCACTGCGCCAAGCAGCATGGTAAGCGACACCCATCAGGCCAAGCAAACAGGAGGTCAGCGTTCACACTGGGATGCCAAGTGCGTGATCGCGCCTACGACGAAGGAATAATGCACCGGCGGGCGCATCTCTCATCAGACACGAGAGGTGCCCCATGTCATCAGCGTCCACGCAGCCGAACCCTGCCTCGCCCCACAACACCCGGCGCCAGCCACCACCTGCGCGGTGGGAACTTGGTGCAGCGGCGGCAGGGAGCAGCCATCTGATAGCCGCGGCAGCCGTGTTCAGCGTGTTTGTCAATCTGCTGATGCTGACGGGCCCGCTGTTCATGCTGCAGGTCTACGATCGTGTCCTGGCCAGCCAATCTCTGGAAACGCTGACCGCTCTCAGTGTGTTGATGGCGGGTCTTTTTCTCCTCATGGGCGTGCTTGATTTCGTCCGCTCGCGCGTCATGTCGCGGGTTGGGGCACGCATCCATGAGCGGCTGAGCCTTCGGCTTGATCAGGCGGTGCTGACGCCGCGTCGCTCTCACGACGGACGGGCGTCAGGTGTGCCGACGCGCGAGCAGCGTGTACGTGAGGCGGCCGACTGCGAGGAGGATGGGCAAGACGCAGCCGCGGCACTGCTGGCTGTTCAGAACGTGTTGTCCAGCCCGGCACCTCTCGTGCTTTTCGATATGCCCTGGGCGCCAGTATTCATCGGCGCACTTTTCCTCTTCCACCCGGCGCTGGGACTTTTGGCTGTCGCCGGCGGTTGCGTCATGCTTGTCCTCGCGCTCCTCAACCAGTGGCGCAGCCGCGCCTTGCTGAACGCGGCACAGCACGACACCGTCCATGCAGACCAGATCGCCGACACCCTTTGGCGCGAACGAGAAGTCGTGTCGGCGCTGGGTATGGCGGGAGCGTCTGCACACCGGCTGGACGGTTTGCGCAGGACAGCGTTGCGCAACCGCATGTACGCGAGTGACCGTGTCGGGGCTTACGCGTCCGCGTCGCGTGCCATGCGGTTTTTTCTCCAGTCCGCCATGTTGGCCCTGGGGGCGTTCCTCGCCATTGGCGGGGAAATCTCCGCAGGTATGATGATCGCGGCGTCCATCCTGCTTGGCCGGGCGCTGGCCCCCATTGAACAGGGCATTGGGCAGTGGAGCAGCATCCACCGCGGTCTCGCCGGCTGGCGCACCCTGGGCCGCTTTTTGCGCGCTCATCCCGCGTTGGTGCGCACGTTGCCGTTGCCGCCGCCGGAGGGAAATCTTGTTGTCCACGACCTGACGCTCGAACGACCTGGACAAGCCGATACCGCTTTGCCACCGGTGCTGACTGGCCTCAATTTCTCCGTGGCTCCCGGTGAGGCGCTGGGCGTGATCGGCCCGAGCGCCAGCGGCAAATCATCCCTGGCGCGCGCACTCGTCGGCGTCTGGCCGCCGGCTTGCGGCGAGGTGCGACTGGACGGCGCCACCCTCGATCAGTGGCTGCCTGACGATCTTGGGCGCCATGTCGGATATCTTCCCCAGGACATTGTCTTTCTTCCCGGGACGATCGCGGAGAACATCGCCCGGTTCAGGACCGACCACAATCCGGCAGACGTGCTGAAGGCCGCCAGCGATGCGGGGGCGCACGGGCTGATCCTGCGCCTGCCGCATGGTTATGACACACTGGTCGGCACGCGCGGTGGCGGGCGTGCTGCGCATCTCTCCGGCGGCCAGCGCCAGCGGATTGCGCTCGCCCGAGCGCTTTTCGGTGCCCCGTCCTTGGTCGTTATGGATGAGCCCAACGCGCATCTGGATGCCGATGGTGAACGCGCGTTGGTGCTGGCGATCCGGAAATGCAAGGAGGCAGGCGCCGCTGTGGTCGTGATGGCCCATCGCCCTAGCGCGATTTCGGCTTGCGATCAACTGCTCCTTCTGGAGGCCGGGACGCAACGCGCGTTCGGTCCTCGTGATGACGTTCTGCGTGAGCACACCCGCGCCAACACCCGCGTCGTCCCCCCCGATCCAGCATCTGTCGTTCGCGCAATATCGAAAACGCAGTGACGCACTTTGGTCAGCGTTTCGGCGCGACAACTTCCAACCGTCTGTTTGAATGCCGGCCCGCGTTGAAGCGTGACGGGCGGTGAAGGGAGGGAAATTATGAACGAACCCAAAGCACAGGCACCGCGGTGTCCCCATCAAGCGGGCGGTCCGACTTGGAGCGGCATCGGTTATGTCGCGTTGGGGGCCGTTGCGCTCGCGGTCCTCATCGGTGGGGTTGGCGCCTGGGCGGCCTCTGCGCAGCTGGCCGGGGCTGTCGTTGCGCTTGGAACGGTAAAAGTCGAGAGCCGTCGCCAGATTGTGCAGCACCCTGACGGCGGCGTTGTGGAGGAAATGTTTACCAGCGATGGTCAACGGGTGCGGCAAGGGCAGGTCCTGCTGCGTTTTGACGGTACACTGAAGCGGGCAGAGCGCACGCTTGTCCATGCGGAGCTGATGGAAGCACGCGCACGGGCAGCGCGACTGCAGGCCGAGCGCGCCGGCCGACCTGAGATGATGGTTGATCAGGAACTCGTGCAGGCGGCCCGTGAGGATCAATCCGTCGTGGACCTCATCGCCGGTCAAAAGAATCTGCTCACGGCTCGTCGCGAGAGCTGGGCCCGTGAAACTGCGCAGTTGCGCGAGCGCCAGAAGCAGGTGAGCGATGAGATCGATGGCCTGCAGGCGCAGAAGGCCTCCGCCATTGAGCGCCTCGCGATCACAGCAGAGGAACTCCAAACCCAGGAGCGGCTTCTGAAGCGCGGTCTCACGCAGAAGAATCGCGTGACGACCTTGAAACGCCAGCGGGCTGAATTGAAGGGCGAGATCGGCGCACTGACGGCACGCATTGCGGGCGCGCGTGGCCGTTCCACCGAGATCGAGGTGCAGATCGTCCGACGCGATGCTGAGCGCGTGGAGACGGCGATCACGCAGTTGCGCGACATCACGGCCCAGATCCGGCAACTGGTGGAACGCCGGCGGACGCTGGATGAGGTTCTCTCGCGCCTGGAGGTGCGCGCGCCGCGCGATGGTGTCGTGATCGAGACGGCCGTCACGACGGCTCGCGCCGTTGTACGCCCTGCTGACCCGATCCTGCAGATTGTCCCGAGCGACGGCCCGCTGGTCGTAGAAACACAAGTGGCGCCGCGCGATATCGACCGGGTGTTCCGCGGCCAGGACGCCATGCTGCGGTTTTCAGCTTTCAATGCGCGGCTCACGCCAGAAATTGAAGGGCATGTAACGGATGTTTCCGCAGATGCCCTCGACGCTGATCAGCCTGGGCGTCCGGCCTATTACCTGGTCAGGGTCGGCATTGCGAAAGAACAGATTGCGGAACTGGGCAGCGTGGAATTGGTCCCGGGAATGCCGGTGGAGGCATTTTTGGCGACGGCACCACGAACGCCGTTGTCCTATTTGATAAAGCCGTTGACCGATTATTTTCAACGCGCCTTGCAGGAGGATTGACGCCCGGCAAGTGCTGCGCATCTGACGTTTGGCCCCCATCCGCTGCCAATCTCGAAACCAAACGTCAGATGCAAAAGCTACACTAGGACCAAAAAATTGCTCGTATTTCTTATGGTTCTGACATTTGCTCAACCGCTCGATGCCGGGGGGAGGCAAATGTCCGAACCGGAACACGAGTGGCTGGCATCCACGCTGGCTGTGATGCTCTTTTAAGCCGTGCCTAAGAAGGAAAACCGTTCGCAATGTACCCGGTGGCCGCTTGCCGCCGGGCACTTTGGCGTTCTAAATGATTAAATGGCAATTCGCGTGCCGTTAACGTGTTGATCACGACTGCGTGCGTCTCCAACTTTTGTGGAATGAAAGGCATCGAACGGCGTCTCTCACCTGACACCGCAATGCAGCGCAATCGGAAATGCGCGAACAAGCGTGCGTGTGTTCGTCTGGCAAAAAGTCAATTGTGGAGAGGACGACGAAATGAGTGAGCAATTCGGATCGAATGAAAACGATCAACTCATCGGTACGCGCGGTCGCGATTTGATTGACGGCGGTGCGGGCGACGACGTTATCAGTGGTGATTCCGGCAGCGATGTGCTGCGTGGCGATGCCGGCGATGACCAGATTGACGGTGGCAACGGTAGGGACTCGATACGCGGCGGTGTTGGCAGTGATGTGCTCACCGGCGGCCGGGGCCGTGACAGCTTTTTGTTTGCGCAAGGCGAAGGTGGCGACACGATTTCTGACTTTGAGGTCAGAAGGGATACGTTTGAATTGAATGCTGCCAGCTTCGGCGTTGACGACGACTTGCGTTTCCAGAACGTGGCGCGAACGGCAAATGATGACGTGAATGCCGACCTCGTTGATGTGGATACGGGCAACAACGTTTTCGTGCTTCAGGGCATCTGGAACAATGCTGGACAGGCCGCCACGGCCTTGATCAATTCCGGCGTCGAGGGACCGTTTTTCTTCGTCTATTATAACGTCAATCTGGATGTGAACCGCCTGTTCCAGGCTGAAGCTGTGCTGGACGAGAACGGCAATCCTGTGCTCGACGAAAACGGCAATCCGGAGGTGGCCTTGCAGCAGCTGGCCAACCTTGGCGAGGCCGGCCAATTTGCCGAAGGCGTCAACGACGACGAAGCCATTGCGCAATTGGCAGATTTCGATGCTGACAATTTCACGTTCGAGTTCGGCGATCGGATTGTCGGCGATCGTGACGACAATGTTCTGGTGGGCACCGAAGGCGACGATACAATCAAGGGCCGACGGGGCGACGACACGATCGACGCAGGCGATGGCGACGATTTTGTTTCCGGCGGTCGCGGGCAGGACGTCATCTTCGGCGGTGCCGGCGATGACGAATTGCGCGGTGGTCGTGGTGCTGACGACATTGACGGCGGCGAAGGCGCCGATGTCATCTCAGGCGGTCGCGGCGCCGATGAGCTGCGTGGTGGTACGGGTGCCGACACGCTGACAGGCGGCAGAGGCGCGGACGCGTTTGCTTATGCAGACGGTGAAGGCGGTGATACGATCCTCGATTTCCGGATTTCTGACGATAAGTTTACGCTGGACGCGGAAAGCTTCGGCGTGGACGACGAGCTTCAGTTCCAGAATGTGGAGCGCACGGACGATAACGACGTGAATGCCGGGCTCGTGAATGTCGATGCCGGGAACAACGTGTTCGTGCTGCAAGGCATCTGGAACAACGCCGGTCAGGCAGCCCAGGCGCTGATCGACGAGGGCGTCGAAGGTCCGTTCTTCTTCGTCTACTACAACGTTAATCTTGACGTGAACCGCCTCTTCCAGGCTGAGGCTGTGCTGGACGACGAGGGCAACCCGGCGATCGATCTTCAGCAGCTCAACAACCTGGGCGAGACCAACCAGTTCGCCGAGGGTGTCAACGATCGCCGCGCAATCAACCAACTCGATGATTTCTCGCAGAGCAATTTCGAGTTCGAAAATCTGGACGCAGACCTGATCGCCTAAGTCATCCGGGACGCGTGTGGTTTCAAGAAAAACGTCGGTCGGCGCACGCGTGCCGACCGATCCAGCCAACGAACTGATCGATCTCGTGCTTAAAATCTCTTTTGTCGCGCCCGCCTAACAGATCGCACCTGTTGGTCAGGCGAAAACGCCGAGCCATCGCCAACCCCGCCTCCTGCTCACCCAGAATCGCTATGATCTGTTTTTCGCTGAACCGGCTCTTGCGCATCCGTCCGTGTCCTTTGAGATGACGGACTCTTCTTTCACGTGAGGGACCAGTCCGGGCTCATGTGTGGACGACCTCCTGATGGCAAGCACTTTTAGGATGTGTCTGACAGGTTGGTCGGTAGCGCTCATGTGTCCGGCCTGTTGGATGCGGGCGATTAAGCGCCGCTGGCCCTGATGAAGTCCGCAGATCATGACATGCCCCCGAACTTTCATCCAGCCGAAGTTGGACTCTGCAGTTTGATGGTAGCGGC
>CAZGNQ010000238.1:0-5937 GCA_964527285.1 uncultured Hyphomicrobiales bacterium
AAACTCGATATCGGCCTTGTCGATCTCGTCGATGAGCAGGACCGGACGCTCGCTCCGCGTGAAGGCCTCCCACAGCTTGCCTTTGCGAATGTAGTTCGAGATGTCGTGCACCTTCGGGTCGCCCAACTGACTGTCGCGCAGACGGCTGACGGCGTCGTATTCATAAAGCCCCTGTTGCGCCTTCGTCGTCGACTTGATGTGCCAGGTGAGCAGATCCGTGCCCAGCGCCTTGGCCACCTCGTGCGCCAGCACCGTCTTGCCCGTGCCAGGCTCCCCCTTGATCAGCAACGGGCGCTGTAACGTGATGGCCGCGTTCACCGCCACGTTGAGGTCGTCGCCGGAGACATAGTCCGACGTTCCGGTGAATTTGCTCATGATCCCCCCGTGGCAGAGCCCGTGCACCCGTAGCGCCGTGCCTACAAAGGCAGCACCGCGCCTGTGTAATCCACCACCCGGCCCGTGCCCGCAACATCAAGCGCCTCGATCTGCGCCAGGATGCCGGTCGCACTCTCAGAAATGGACACTGGCGCTTCAGCGCCGCCCATATCGGTGCCGACCCAGCCAGGGTGAATGGCAAGAACGGCGATGCCTGATGACCGCAGGTCAGTGGCGAGGTTGCAGGCCAGGTTGGTGCAGGCCGCCTTCGAAGCGCGATAGGCATAGGAGCCGCCCGGCGCCCGTGATGTTGCGCCCATCAGCGACGTGATGAAAACGACCTTTGCCCCCGTCGCGGATGCGCCACCGACCCTCAAGCGATGGCGCAGCCCCTGCGTCACCAGATGCGGCCCCATGACGTTAACGGCCAGCGTCGTGCGCCACGCTTCGGCATCGGCCGGGCCGGCGCGGTCGAGGTAGACGCCTGCGTTGTTGACCAGCACGTCGATGCCTTGAAGGTCGCCGGCCTTGAGTTGTGTGTCGAGCGCCGCAATTGAGGCGGGATCCGTCACATCGAGGCGCGCCACCTGCAGACGCGCGCCAGCCTCTTGTGCGAGCCGCGCCAAACCGTCGCCCGGAGAGGCCGCACGGTGGGCAGCCGTCACCCGGTAACCTGCGGCAATCGCCAGCTCTGCCACGGCAAGCCCGATGCCGCGGTTTGCGCCTGTGATCAGCATGTGCAGCGCTGATCGTCTCACATCCTGCGGCATTTTCTTCCCCCTCTTGCTGTCGTACCTGCTGCCGCCACGTTGAGCGCCCGATGGGTCATATAACCTGGCGCTAAGATGCCGGCGGCACCCGCACCAGGCACGAACAGAGGCGCGCGCGGTCTCGCAAGTGTGTCCCGGCCCACCATCCGTGCATCCTTGACTTCGCAGTGCGCGGGACACATACGGGCGCCACTCTCAAACGCGATATTTACGCAACCGCTACACGCTGAGTGCCCACCCGGTTGGCGCAGGAGATGGCGGGCGAAGCATGTCCAAGCAGGTTTCGAAATTGGCTCGAAAATCGCGTACCGGCCCACTTGCGCCCATCGAAGACTACGTTCCCACCGAGGACGAGTCCTTCATGAATGACCGTCAGGTCGCATACTTCAAGAAGAAGCTGTTGAACTGGCGCGCGGAGATCAGCCGGGAGGCGCAGGAGACGCTTGCGCAGCTCAACCTGGACAGCACGCAGCACGCTGACATCACAGACCGCGCCTCGTCGGAGGCCGACAGGGCCATTGAGCTGCGCGCGCGTGACCGTCAGCGCAAACTGATTGCCAAGATCGATGCCGCGCTGGAGCGCATTGCCGACGGCAGCTATGGCTATTGTGAGGAAACAGGGGATCCGATCGGCGTGAAGCGTCTCGACGCACGCCCCATCGCGACCCTGTGCATCGAGGCGCAAGAGCGCCATGAGCGCCGCGAGCGCGTACACCGCGACGACTGAGCACGCTACGCTGGGCCATCTCCCAGAGCCGGCGTCGATCGCTCCTCCGTGATGAGTCGCGAAACCGATCACCGCACTGCAGCATTTCCCGCGGCGCATTGGCCGGTGCACAACGTTTATCCAAACATTTTTTTGGTGTTGCGCCGCGGCACCTCAGGCTCAACGCCGCTAGACGTCTCGCCCACGTGTCGCCCCACAACGCCGCCTTTCAGCCACTTTCCGGCAGATGAACCGACGATGAATATGTGGTTCAGCCACATTTCAAGTGTGTTGCCTTATTCCCACCCTCGCTGCCTTCATTTTGATGCATTGCAGCTTTCCCAAGACTGTGTTGTAGCCGACACGCACGCTGCGGCTGTTGGCACGCCGTCGCGGGAAACACGACCACTGCAGGCCTGACACCGGGACAGACGTCCTTGTGAGCAAGGGGAGGGGGAACGTGATCAAACGGGCTGACATGGGATGGACACAGGCGCGCAAGCGCACGGTCCGTTCAGGCGTAAGGCTGACATTTGCCACAGCGATCGCGGCGATTGTGGCTGCCGCCGCACTCTTTGGCGCCCCATTGGCGAACGCATTCTCACTCGCAGGCACGCCCACGCCGCTGCCCAGTGCCGAGGACCGCGCCGCTGGCGACCTTTCGACGATGATGGCCGGGCAAAAGGTGAACGTCGGACCCCATCTCAGCGAATGGATTGCCGGGTCCGAACAGGTGACGTGGCAAATGTTGGACCCAAATCGTGCGGTCATCTTCCGCAACGGCGCCACGACAGATGCTGACGACCCGGTGCCGGCCATGAGCAGCGACGCAGGCAAAATCCTCTTCTGGGGCTGGCAGATGGGCCGTCGCCTCGTTGGCCGGTCTCAATTCCGCGCCGAAGGCTGCCAGCGCGATTTCTCTTTCATCGTGAAAGGCTGGATCAGCCCGCAGCAGGACTCTGTCGTGCTCACTGGCGTGCGTCCGCGCATCAAGAACTGTGAAGTCGACCCCCAGGCCGGCAAGCGTCCGGACACCATCGTCCTGCGCCGCGCAGGCGAATAGCACCGCTCGCATCTCCACGTCCCCCGACGGTCTGGCGCTCGCGCTCACCTCGCTCTGCACCGCAACGATCGGCTCGCGCCTCACTTGCGCTGCGCGGCCGGCATCGATAACGCCACAGCCAAAGACTGTTCACGCTGCCTGCCGCGCATGGGCGCCCTGGCATGCGGACGGGTCGATGGCAGGCGGACCGGCATGGCCCTTTCCGACATTGCGACCTATGCGGGACGGCTCGTCAGCCAGGCGAGCGACGAAGCGGCCCGTGTGAGCCATGACATCGCCGGGCGCATCTCCGGTTCAACGGTGCGCCTCGGCGTGACCGGTCTGTCGCGCGCCGGCAAGACCGTCTTCATCACGGCACTGGTCCACAACCTCACCCAACGCGGCTGGCTGCCGTTTTTTGAGCCCGTTGCGGAAGAGCGCTTGCTGTCGGCCAGCATCCTGCCGCCCGCACCCCACCTGGATCTGTTCGACTTCCAGCGGTACTTCGCCCAGATCACGGCCCAGCCTGGCGACTGGCCGCAGCGCACCAATTCACTCAGCGAGATCCGGATCGCCCTCAGCGTTCGCCCGCGCTCCGATCTGGCCGCCATGATGGGGCCGCGCACCATCACGCTTGAGATCGTGGACTACCCCGGCGAGTGGCTGCTCGACCTGCCCCTCCTGAACCAGAGTTTCGGCCAATGGTCCCAAGAGGCTCTTGCCCTGGCCCGGCGTCCGGAGCGCAGTGAGGTGGCACGGCCATTTCTTGATTATCTCTCCGCCGTTGAGCCCGGGGCACCGCTTGACCTGGAGCGCGCTCAAACCGGATCAACGCTTTTCAAGCAGTATCTTGCTGGCTGCCGCGACGCCCGCCACGCGCTCTCGACACTCCCGCCGGGCCGGTTTCTGGAGCCCGGGGACGCCAGAAACGCGCCCATGCTCAACTTCATGCCGCTCGACCTGCAGGGCGCAGACGCACGCTTTGGCGCGGGCAGCATGGGCGAGCAGATGAACGCGTGGTTCGAGGCCTACAAGGCCAAGCTGGTGCGCCCGTTCTTCTCCCAACACTTCTCCAGCATCGACCGGCAGATTGTGCTGGTGGACCTGCTGCGTGCCCTCAACACCGGCCCCGCCGCCGTGGAGGACCTGCGCCGGGCCCTGACGCAAATCCTCACCTGCTTTCGCACCGGCGAAAACTCCATTGTCTCGCGCTTTTTCGCACCAAAGGTTGAGCGCGTGCTGTTCGCTGCGACCAAGGCCGACCACCTGCACGCCAGCAGTTACGACCGGCTGGAAGCGATTATGCGCATGATCGTCGCCGACGCGGCAGATCGCGCTCAGATGCATCGCGCCGCCGTCGATGTCGCCGCGATCGCGGCCGTGCGCGCCACGCGCCAGGCAAGGGTACGCAAAGGAGGCACCGCGCTGGCCTGCATCACGGGCACGCCCTTGGCGGGAGAAAATATCGAAGGCCAGACCTACGACGGCACGCGGCCCGCGGTCATCTACCCCGGCACCCTGCCCGACAATGCGGCGACCGCCCTGGAGAAACGCCAGAACATCCGCTTCGTTCGCTTCCGCCCACCGCCGCACAGTGCCTATTATCCGCTTGCGGTGGAGGAGGATCAGATGCCGGCCGCCTCTGAGGGTGCAGCAGGGAGCGACCCCGCGGCGAGCGATGGGAGCGATGCGGCGGCTGGCGCACTTGCCTTGGCCGGGCCGCCTGCGCTGACCGGCACATTGCCCCACATCCGGCTTGATCGTGCGCTGCAATTCCTGCTGGGAGACAAACTCCAATGACCGCCGGGGGAAAAAGCAGGCAACAGGCGCCACACGCCGCCACAGCGCCGGGCGGAAGCGGTCGTGAACGCCCGGCGGACGCTGGACCAGCGGCCTTCGACATCAACGATGCCAACATCGTCTGGGATGAGGGCAGCGCTGAAGAGCCCCACCAGGACCAAGGGGTAGCCCCGTTCACCGGCGCGACGCCCGATGGTGCGGAGACGATCGGCAAGGGCGCTCAAACGCCATCATCAAGGCCGGATGATGCCCGTCAGGGAGCCAAACAGGACACCACCGATCCCGACGCAAGCAACGCCAACGAACGCCATCCTGGGGACGCCGCGCCCATCCCCTCAACCACCGCCCCACGCGCCCGCCGGCGCACCATCGCCGACGGTGCCGGCATCTGGGGCGGGATTTTCCTCTCCGCGCTTGGCGCGATCATTGCGCTGGCCATCTCGCTTTGGATCGGCGATTTTATCGCTTCCCTCATGGTGCGCGAGGGATGGCTCGGCTGGCTGGCGCTGGGCCTCTTCATCACACTCTGCGTGGCGGCCTTTGCCCTGGCGGTGCGTGAACTGAGCGGCATTTTTGCGCTGCGCCGCCTGAAGTCGCTGCGCGCCGACGCCGATCGGGCCTGGCGCCAGGACGATGCGCGCGCTGCCCGCCGGGTGGTGACGGGGCTCAAGGCCGTCTACGCCGGGCGCCCGGACGTTGCACTCGCGCTTGAGCGGCTGGCCCGCGGGGGGCTGGACATCGCCGGCGGGCGGGAAATCATCGGCTTTGCGGATCGTGAACTGGCGGCTGCCCTTGACGCCGAGGCACGGCGCATCGTCAGCACCACGGCGCAGCGGGTCGCGCTGCTCACGGCGCTTTCGCCCGGCGCCGTCCTCGACATCGCCATCGTCGCCGCCCAGACGCTTGGCATGCTGCGCAAGCTCGCACAGCTCTACGGCGGGCGCCCGGGCTTCATCGGGCTCATGCGGCTGGCGCGCCGGGTGGTCTCGCACCTGATCCTGACGGGCGGCATCGCCCTCACGCTCGACATCGCGCAGGACCTGCTGGGCAAGCGGCTGGCGGGCATGGTGGCCGGCAAATTGGGGGAGGGCGTCTTTAATGGCGCACTGACCGCGCGCCTGGGGTTGGCGGCCATGGACCTTTGCCGTCCTGTGCCCAATGTTGTCTCCCAGGCGCCCAGCGTGCGGGGCATCGTCAACGAGATCATTTCCGGCGCCCGGGGCGGATAGGAGCGCAGGCCATGC
>CAZGNQ010000239.1:0-5936 GCA_964527285.1 uncultured Hyphomicrobiales bacterium
CATTTGCTCGAGCGCGCGATGCCAGGGGGAAGCAAATGTCGCAAACCGGAACACTGGTGCCCCGCATTGCCCTTATCATTTCAGCCGATCTTGCGCAGACGTGGATGTTCTGACAAAATGTCGAACGCCACATGTGCCTCATTAGTCGTGAAGGCGCTTAGGTGGATTTCTTCAATTCGTGTTCTGGAATGTTGAGAAAGGAAAGCCAATACACCATCCAGTATGGCTGGAAACGCGGTTTCAACGGTCAACCCTTTGCTCCCGGCACCGAGCATCGGCAACAGGACCGACGTATAGACTTTGCGCATGAAGCCGGAGTTCTCATCCTGGACCTTAGCGAGGGCTCTCTCGGTCGCCAATTGCACCTCTTCAGGATTGGCTGATTCCTCATAATTGGCGATGCCAGGCGTGCTCTTGACCGTCGCAACATGAAACAGCCGCATGACATTGTGGCTCTTGGCCAGATCACCTGACGTCGTCACATGCACGGTACCGATATTGCTGTTGCGCACTCCCCTTTTCGCCCTAACCAGCGCGTTAGCAATAGTGTCTTCCGCAATCACGTCATTTTCATATTTCTCCGCTCCGAGATAGCGGATCAGCGACGATACTGTGCCGCCTGAATAACGGTCCATTTGCATGTCCGTCGTCTCGGGATTGACCCAGACATCGACATCCCTGATATGCCGCAGGTTGCCAGGCCGCAGTACGATTTGCGTGCCTGAGCCGGTCACGGCAAAGCGCGTTGGTTCGGCCTGCGAAACCTCAGCCAGACCCGCGGCGACAGCCGCCCGCAACCTGTCGCGGAGCAACAGTTGCGCGATCAGGATCTTGCTGTCGACCGTCTCGTTTCCTTTGGCCGGATCCAAAAATTTAGAAACGGGCACGCGAACAGGTAAGATGTCTTCATGCGGCTCGGCAGCAACGTGTGAGCCGGGCCAGTTTTCATCGAAGCAATCAGAGCTGACCGGTGCGATGTAAAGGTGGATGACCTCAGATGTGCCGCCCGGCGACACGTAGAACTGGGAGATTTTCTCAAGGTCAGACGTGCTGATGCGAAACCCGGTTTCCTCCCAGACCTCACGGACAGCACAGTCCTCAAAACTTTCTGAGGGCTTCGGCATGCCCGCGATCACCTCGGTGAGGAACCCGTCATTCAAAGGGTTATTATTTCGGCCGAGATGCAACGTCGGCGCCCTGAATTGGTGTGTCAGCACCACCTCGCGCGTGTCCTTCAAATAAACCACGACTGCCACGGCGTGACCGCGCTCAAACACCATCCATTTGAAATCAACCGGGTCACCGCCGCGAAAACGCTCGTGCTCGGTGTGGTATTCGACGATCTTGAAGGGGCCGCGCTCCCAGAGTTCCGTCACCCCGTGCACGGTGACTTTCATGTCCCGGATCTCGGTCATCACGCCGTACTCCGCTCAACCAACACAAAGGTGGTGGTAGGCCTCGCGCACACGCGCATCCAGAAATTTAAGCCACGTTCACGACAAAAGTGGCAGGGACCGCGGCCCGCTCACCGCATGCGCCAGCGCTGTGCCCATTGGTTCGCCCAGTCCGGCACGAATGGCGCTGTGGGGCGACCGTCCTCGGCAGCGCGCAACCGCTCCACCTGGTAGAGCGCCACGCCGAACGCGCCGGCACCAAAGAGCACCCCGCCCAGGAAGTAGCCGGCCAACGCGCCCGTCGCACCGCCGATGAGCCCGCCGGCCCAGAGGAACGGCACCGTGCCGGCGGTCGCCCGCAACCAGTTGAAGCCGCTTGAATAATGCGGCTTGCCCAAGTTGTTGAAGGCGGCATTGGCAATGAACAAAAGGCCGAAAAAGCCGAACAACGGCACCAGAAATCGGGCGAATGTGCCCACCAGCTCCGCCCCCTCAGCCGACAGCGAAAAGGCTTCGGCGATAAAGCCCGACGCAAGCGCCAGGATCAGCCACACGCCAAGTAGATAGACGCCCACGCATTGGGCGGCGCACAGCAGCGTTTCGCGCACGCGGTCGGGCTGACGGGCGCCGATGTTCTGGCCAATGATGGGGCCGATGGCGCCCGACAGAGCGAATATTGCGCCGAAGGCCACCGGCATCAGCCGGCTGATCACCGCCCAACCGGCAACGGCTGCCACACCGAACGGGGCAAATGCGGCCGTGACGAACGCGTTGCCCACCGGCGTCGCGACGTTGGTGAGGATCGCAAAGCCAGCCAGGCCAACGATCTGCCTGACGTCACCGAGAAACTCAGCGCGCGTGATCGGCCGCACCATGGCGTGCACGTGCACCACGCCCCAAAGCGCCACACCGGCTAGTGCGAACCGTGACACCAGGCTCGCCAAAGCCGCGCCGTCAACGCCAAGCCCCGCCCAGAAGATCAGCACAGGATCGAGCAGTCCGTTCACGATGCCACCGGTCAGCGTGACGTACATGGCGCGCTTGCCATCACCGACCGCCCGCAGGACACCAGACCCCGTGATGCCAAGCGCGATCACCGGCATCGTCGGGATGAGGATCTGCAGGTAACCGGTGGCCAGCTCCAGCGCGCGCCCTTGTGCGCCAAGCAGCGTGAGGAGCGATGGGATGGCGATGAACACCACGATGCCGAGCACCGTGGCGACACCGGCCGCAAACAGGAGACAACTCGTGGCAAGCCGCCGGGCCGTGTCCGCTTCGTCGGCGCCGAGCGCGCGGGAAACGAGCGCACCGGTGGCAATGGCGAGACCAATGCCCACCGACACGGTGAGGAAGAGTATGGACCCCGCATAGCCGATGGCAGCCGCCACCTCGACCTCGCCGAGGAGGGAGAGAAAATAGATGTCGGCCAGATCGACCAGAAAAAGCGCCATCAGGCCCGTGGCGCCGGACCCTGTCATCACCAGTATATGGCGCAGCAGCGAGCCGGTGACGAACTTGGCAGGCTTGGAGTGCGGTGCATCGGAGGTGTGTGGCTCCGCGCCTTCGGGCCGTGACGTGGTCTCTCGCCGGGTTCCGTCATCGCTCCCCGCGCCGTTGATTGTGGTGTCGTGTGGATCGGCACGAGATGGCGTCGCTGCGTCGTCGCTCATTTCCAAACGTTCCACCCCGGGGGTCGGCCGCTCCCCCAAGGACCGGTCGTAACGCAATCACTCAGGCCAGCCGGACCGCAGCGCGTTTGGCGCCCCTGCCGCTCCGCCGGCCTATTGTGTGACGCTGGCTTCATCAAGGGCGCTGAGCGCTGTGGGCAGACCCTCAAGCGAGATCGGAATACCGATGCCAGCCTCTTTGGACTGGAACACGATGAACCACGCGGTCTGGCCTGCGCGAAAGCGAGCGAGCAGATCCGGCGTCAGCGTCACCTGTGCGTAGCACCCCACAGCGTGACAGCGCACGAATGGGGCGTGACCCACCTTGTCCTCGTCGATCTGCAGACCGAGCCCCGGCGGCAGGAGGATGCCAAGCGGCGCAAACACGCGCAGGACCTTCTCGCCCGTAACGGTCGACTGCAGGTGAACCGAAAGCCCCACGTTTGGATTTGATTCCGACGTCACGTCCTGCACCAGGGCACAGATGTCACGCGGCGCACCGGTCGGGCGCTTGCACACCTTCTGCCAATCACCGTGCTGGGACCGCACCTGAGCCTGGCCAGAACCGGGAGCGGGTGTGTCGCCGCTGCTCTGAGCCGCTGCGATGGCCGGTGCAAACACCGTCAACGCCGCAACAAGTGCTGCGGTGAGAGCGCGTGCGGTCATGAGCGCGGAAATCCTTCCCCCGAACGGACGGCCCGGAGTGGGTCTGTCGCAAGTCAGCTGCGCTGATAAGCGGAATTTTGTTTGGTTCAATGCACTGCCGCGCTGCATGGAATGACAAGCCATCCGTATCAAACCCCAACGTAATCGAAGGTTGCCCGATGGTGACCGGGCCAAAGGCAGAGGCCGACACGCAGCCGGCGACGCTGTCGACGCGTCGACGGTCCGAAGCGCAGGCGTTCAGCGGCCCGATCGACGCCCGGCTCACGGCCGTTCAAGGCACACCTTGCCGGCATGAGCCGTCACGGCTGGTGCCATCGGCACATCCTCGCGCGCCATCTGCTAGGACACCGTGCGCCGCGCGCCAATCCTTGTCGGTTGGATTGCGCGACCGTGCCGCTGCGCCCCGTGGCCGACCACGCCCAGACCGTGTTGAAGGCTTCGCTGTGCCGTAATTGAGGTTGTTATCGGGCAACGCTCTCGGACGTTGCAAGACAGACATCGCAGGCGCACCAACACATCCGATGTGCCGCCCGAAATCAGGCCCGCCGGCATTTGCCACCGCTTCACGATGAACGCTCCACATCCGCCTAATGGCGTACGCAATCGGCTGCCCTTGCGACGACCTGTTGCTGGTGGCAGTGGCAAAACTCTGCGCATATGCAGCGCAACTCACACCGCAGCAGTCGAACGACCGTTGACTGCGCACGCCCCCTGACGGAACACCGTCCTTGTGAAGAGCAGATAAAGAGGACATTCGCTCATGGCTGAGCAGATGACGATGACGACCCGTCTTGCACGATGTGCCGCGGTGGCGCGCACTGGCGCGGCTGCGCTCGCTGGTGGCGTCGTTGCTGTCGCGGGCCCTGCCCTCGCACAGGATACGGCGCCGGTGACAGGCCAGCCGGTGGAATATCAGCTTGATCTGCAGCCGGCGGCCACAGACATAATGGAACAGGCGATCGCGTTCCATGATCTTCTGCTCGTCATCATCACGGCCATCACGCTCTTTGTTCTGGCGCTGCTCATTTATGTTTGCCTGCGCTACAACGAGCGCGCCAATCCCACACCGTCGCGCGTGACGCACAATTCTCTGCTTGAGGTTGCGTGGACCGTCGTGCCCGTCGTGATCCTGCTCGTGATTGCAGTGCCGAGCTTCAAGCTGCTTTACGCGCAACACGAGTTCCCCAAGCCGGACCTGACAATCAAGGCGACGGGCTACCAGTGGTACTGGGGTTATGAGTACCCGAAGCAAGCCGGCCTGCCGGAGGGCGTTGATGAACTCATCTTCGATGCGCTCATGCTGCAGGACGACGAGCTCAAGCCCGGCCAGCCGCGGCTGCTCGCCACTGACAATGAGGTGGTGGTCCCTGTTGGCGCCGTGGTGCACGTGCTCGTCACAGCTGGCGACGTGATGCACAACTGGACCGTCCCGTCATTCGGCTCGAAAATCGACGCGGTGCCGGGCCGGCTCAACTCCACGTGGTTCCAGGCGCGCGAAGAAGGCGTTTACTACGGTCAGTGTTCAGAGCTTTGCGGCAAGTTGCACGCGTTCATGCCGATTGCCGTGCGGGTGGTTGACCAGGAGACCTTCGCCGAGTGGGCAGCCGCCATGGCGGACGACGAGGACGCTGCACGCGAAGTGATTTCGGCCTCGATCGAAGCCAAGGCTGCCAAGAAGGTTGCGCAGGTCAGCGCGCAGTAACGCACTCCAGTTTTTGATCGACGCCGCACACGTGCTGCGCTTTGCGTGGCCAGCGGGTCGAGCAGAAGACCTTTCAGCCGAGCCCCGACCATCATGATCGGGTCGGTGCTTGGTGAGGACTGAAACGGGCGGGATAAGGAGCAACTATGGCTTACGCTGCTGCGAGCCACGACGACAGTGTGCCGACAGGCATCACGCGCTGGCTGTTTTCAACCAACCACAAGGACATCGGCACGATGTACCTCATCTTCGCGATCTTCGCGGGGGTGATCGGCTCGTTGTTGTCCTTCGCGATGCGTCTGGAGCTGGCCGAGCCTGGCCTTCAGTATTTCGCTGATCCGCACACGTACAACGTTTTCACCACCGGCCACGGCGTCATCATGATCTTTTTCATGGTCATGCCGGCGCTCATCGGTGGGTTCGGCAACTGGTTTGTCCCGATCATGATCGGTGCGCCGGACATGGCGTTCCCGCGGATGAACAACATCTCGTTCTGGCTGCTGCCCG
>CAZGNQ010000240.1:0-5927 GCA_964527285.1 uncultured Hyphomicrobiales bacterium
GAGATGAAGCGCTCGATGGAGGCGCTCATCCATCACTTCAAGCTCTACACGGAGGGCTTCAAGGTGCCGCCGGGCGAGGTCTATGCCGCGGTCGAAGCGCCAAAGGGCGAATTCGGCGTCTACCTAGTCTCAGATGGCACCAATAAGCCCTACCGCTGCAAGATCCGCGCGCCAGGCTTCCCGCATCTGGCGGCCATGGACCACATGAACAAGGGTCACCTGCTCGCCGATGTTAGCGCCATCATCGGTTCGCTCGATATCGTGTTCGGCGAGATCGACCGATAACTCACGCTGGTTCGACATGGGAGGTCGCGGTGTGACTGCGCATGAGGCACCGCATGACACTTGCAGCGTCAACGACGTGTGGGATACTCTGTATGAGCTCGTCGGTTGCGAGGTGCATGTGCGCGGGCTCTTCCACTTCCGTCTGGAGGACGTGACGCTCCACCACTGGCCGCGCGTTGAGCAACGGACGTATCTGGTCGAACCCAGCCTTTGGGTCGGGCTGGCCGACGGACCCTACGATTTCAATGACACCGTGCTGGCGCGTTGGGACATGAGCCGCGTCGTGGTGAGCGGACGCCTCAGGGTGCCGGATCCTGAAGTGGGGGCTGGTCACGCTGGCTTGTGGCACGCGGAGATCAGAGCCACCCGGATCGGTCTGTGGAAGGATTGGCAGCGCCATCATTGATGGCCAGTGTAATTGCGCCCGCGTTCACGCCAGATGGCTGGCACCTCATCCCACGTGGGCACGCGATCGGTCTCGTACCCGCACGTGAGCCCCGTGCCCACGGCGTGAAAGACGCGGATCGCCTTGCGGTGGGCGCCCCGATAGAGAAAGCGGCGCATGGCGGTTTCGTTTTCCCAAACGGTGAGCGTGTGGCGCACGCCGTCAACGGTGCGCGCTGATGCATGCAGGTTGCCCGGCGAGCGCCGCGCCTGGATCATCGAGGGAATGGCGTGGCGCCAGAACCGAAGTTGCGTCCACCAGCCGTGCGTTCTCAACCCGGTGATGGAGACATAAACGGTCCGTGCTTCTTCGGTGAATGCCTGCGCATGGGGCGCCGCAGTGGTGGCGCTCGCATCAGCGCCCGGGCGCCCCGTCGGCGAGCGCCTTGAAGCGGACGATCTTGAATTCGCCTTTGGCGCCATTGTCACCACCATTCAGCACGGGCGAGCGGTGCAACTCGTTGATCGTTGCGTAGACATGCCCCTGCGGCCCGAAGGCAAATCCGTCTGGCCATGACAGGTCGTCGCGCTTGTACAGCACTTCGTAGGCGCCGCCTGGGCGGATCACGCCGATGGCGTCATTCGTGATGTCAGTGATGTAGACGTTGCCCGCATTATCCACAGTCGAGCCGTCCGAAATCGGCTTGTCACCATAGCGCTCAACCCGCGCAGCGAGATCTGCATCGGAAAGGGCCTCATTGCGCAGGTCGCTGGTGCGCACCCGGTACATCGCTGTGCCGCTCATGGGCGCGAAATAGACCCAGGTGTTCGTCGGATCGATGGTGATGGGATTGGCGCCGATCCGCGCCGGCCCGCCGCCAAACGTGACCGTGCGCCCGTCGATCACCATGTCGATTTCTTCTGGCCGGGTGAACCGCGAGCCTTCCAGGACTCGGCGCGCGCGGCCTGTCGCCAGATCGACCACGATCAGCGCGGCCGTGTCCGGCGAACCGGTGTCCGTGATGTAGATCGCGCCATGCTCGCGGTCGATGGCGAGGTCATTGAGGAACGACGTCGGGCGCGTCACGGGGGGCGCAAGATAGATGATGCGGTGGAGCGTTTCGGTCGTGGTGTCCCAGCCAATGATGCGGCCGGCGTGGCCATCCCCCTGGCCATAGTCCTGGCCGTCCAGCATCCAGAGAATGCCCGCCCGATCAACATTGAGGCCAAGCACGTCGCGCAGTCCGGGACCGTCGCCTGTGGGCGCGTTGGCCCATTCAGGCGTCGGATAAGGACGGGTCTCGCCGCCCTCCAGCACTTCGACGATCCGCAAGTCACCGCCATAGAACTTGTGCAGGCTCATGAAGATGCGCCCGTCTGGACCAACCGCAATGTTACCCGGGGGGCGGGTCGCATCGAAAGTGGCCACGGTCTCAAGCTCGCCCGCGCGCAACGGGGCGGACGCGAAGGCGACCAGAAGGGGCATAGCGACAAGGAGTGCGGGCAGGATCGCCCGGAGCGGTGCTGATTGTGGCATCGGTTTGTCCCTCATGGTGGGCGATGACTGGTGTCTGACCGCGCACAGCGCGCGAGCAGGGCTGCGAGTGGCGCGCGTCTGACATTTGCTCACGCGCGTGATGACGAGGGGCGGCAGATGTCAGAACCAGAGCACGTGCGATCTACCACAGGGCAGATCGGAGTGCGGTCACATCGCTGCTATCGCCCTCCCACCACGGCGGTTTGAACCGTTGCCACCGTCGGACTGGCCCCGTTCAGAACCGGCTGCCGGGCTCGGACAAAAACGCCTCCTCCTCCGGCGTGTTGGCGCGCCCCAGCAGCGCGTTGCGATGGGGGAAGCGCCCGAAGCGGGCAATCACATCCCGGTGCCGGCGTGCATAATCGGCGTAGTCCGCGTCAGCTGGCCAGGGCAGGCTTTCCATCAGTTCAACACAGCGCACTTGCGTGGCCAGATCTTCGGCGTGCTCCAAGGGCATGAGCACGAAGAGCTTGCGGTGTGTATCAACTTCGCGCTCCAGATCACCAGCATCGATGGCGGCTCTGGCCAGCGACAGCGCAGCCGCATCGCCGGCAAAGGCGCGCGCCGTGCCGCGAAAGATGTTCCGCGTGAACTGGTCGAGCACAAGAATGGCAGCCAGACGATCGTCGGGCGTGCCGTCCCATCCGGCCGCTTGGGTACGCAGCAGTTCTTCGGTCAGCTTGAGAAAACGCGCGCGGATTTCCGCATCGGTTCGTTCGGATTTCTTGAACCAGTCCTTGGGGTCGAGGTGGTTGAACCAGAACCCGAGTACGGCCTCGCGCGGGCAGGGCTCCATCTGCGCTTCTCCATTAGGTTTGTGTTGCGGGTCCAAACGATTTGTGGGGTTGCAACGGCGTTGCCGGGCGTTGCGTTCGCGCGCCCTGACGGCGCGGCGCGTCCGGTGTCGGAACAAGAGCAGCGAACGGCCCGAACTTGTCGTTTGCGGCGCTGCGTCCTGGCGCGGCCGCAGCCACTCTCAGGCATGCGGGGCGATCCCGCCCGCATGCCAATTGCGCCCGCAAGACCTGGAAAAAGCATGACCCAGTCAGCTCATCCCGAAACGGTTGCCCCAACACAGGACTGGTCGGAGCAGCCGGCTGGGACAATCGACCTCCCACCGCGTTCCTTCACCGGTTCCAACCAGAAAATCGATCCCTCGCGCCGCCGCGCTGTGCACCTGAAGCCGGACGGAACGCCCGCGGACAATGATCGTGTCGAGATCGGGCCCACCGACCTCGCGTTCGCCGAGTGGGCCGAGGCGGGCCTTACGCCGCCGGACATGCCGGCGCTGCGTGCCTACCGCCGCGATCGGCTGCTGGCCCAGATCCACGCCCATGATGTTGCCGGCCTGTTGATGTTCGACCCGCTCAACATCCGTTATGCGACCGACAGCACAAACATGCAGCTCTGGATCACGCACAATGCGGCGCGTGCCTGTCTGCTTTTGGCAAACGGCCATATGGCGCTTTGGGATTTTCATGGGTGCGAGCACCTTTCGGCGCATTTGCCGCTTGTGAACGAAGTGCGTCACGGTGCCAGCTTCTTTTATTTCGAGACGGGCGATCAGACGGATCGGGCGGCAGCGCACTTCGCGTCGGAAATCAATGACCTCCTGCAGTCGCATGTCGGTGGCAACCGGCGGCTTGCGGTCGACAAGATCGAGCTGCCCGGACAGCGGGCATTGGCAGCACTCGGGATTGAGCTGCGTGAGGGCCAACCGCTCACAGAGCATGCGCGCGCAATCAAGAACGCCAATGAAGTCCGCGCGATGCGCTGCGCCATTCACGCCTGCGAGCGGGCGATGGACGAAATGCGCGCCGTGATGCGACCCGGCGTGACGGAGGTCGATCTGTGGGCCGCACTCAACCACGGCAATCACATCCGCGGCGGGGAGTGGATCGAAACGCGGATCCTGTCGTCCGGCCCGCGCACCAATCCGTGGTTCCAGGAGGCGGGACCGCGCGTCATCCAGGACGGGGACATTGTGGCCTTCGACACAGACATGATCGGAACATACGGCTATTGCTGCGACATTTCGCGGACCTGGAAGGTGGGGGACGCGACGCCCAATGCGGAGGAAAAAGAGCTCTATCAGGTGGCTGCAGAACATATTGCCGCCAATACCGAGTTGTTGGTGCCGGGACGCGCGTTCGCAGAGGTCACTGCTCTCAGCCACCGCCTGCCCGAACCGTATCGCGCCCAGCGCTACGGTGTGATCGCCCATGGCGTGGGGCTGTGCGATGAATATCCTTCCATCCGCTACCCGGAGGATCAGGCAGAGTGCGGCTACGGAGGTGTCATCGAGCCGGGGATGGTGCTGTGCGTCGAAGCGTACGTGGGCGCAGTGGGCGGGCCTTGCGGCGTCAAGCTGGAGGAACAGGTGCTGGTGACCGAGACGGGCGTTGAGCAGCTTTCGAAGTATCCGCTGGAAGCGGCGTTCCTTGGAGACTGAGCAAGGCCGAAAGCTTAACGGTTCTTGTTATTGCACCAGGATTGCACCAGGGGGCCTCGGTCGAGGGCGTCACGTGCGCTCAAGGGTTTGACCCGCGGCGGACAACGGTTCGCGGGACTGCGCCGCGACGGCAACGATCTCGATCAGGTCGCCCGGTGGCAGATCAACGCCTAGGCAGGCGCGCTGAGGCCAGTTTTCCACCCCGCCGATCCAACTGCACCAGACCGTGTCCATAGCCACTTTATCGGCAATATCCTGGAGATAAATCGTGACCTGCAGCAGACCGCGTTTGTCTGCGCCCAGTGTGGTGAGACAGGATAATAATTCAGCCAATGCCGATGCCGTCTGCTCCTCAATCGTGGCCGCTTGTGCCGGATCCGTTGAGACCGCGTAGATCAGCCCGTTGTAGGCCACGCCCGCGCAACGGCCCGGACCTGCGGTTTTTCCGTCAGCGGTGGCTGAGAAGGGGAGACGAACGATCGCTAATCGGTCGATGGGATGGTCAGTCATTTATGGTGGTAATCCTTGCCGCGCCACCGACGCGTCGCAGCGGGTCAGCTTGGCCGGTTGTCCCCCCTCCCAACAATTGGTCAATCCGGAAGCGCGATCAGTGCGCCGGCCTGAAGTGTGATGCCCGGCGGATCGAGAGAGAGCGTATCCTCCGCCTGAAGAAACCGTGCTCGCAGGGTCGCGTCCCCGTTGCGCTCGTAATGCAGCACGAGGTTCCGGTCACGAAGCACGCGGAGATAATGCGCGATGCTTGGGACGTCGAAATAATCGCTCAGTTTCAGGCCGCCATCCATCGCGTCAGTGGAGGGGGATGATACCTCAACGACAATGACGGGGTCCGGCACGATCAGGCGATCATCGGTGACTTTGTCTCCGCAATAAACCACGACGTCTGGCTGGTAGGCGGTGTCCTCTTCACGGATAACAACCTGAGGACCGTCGATCAGCACGTGGCAGGGGCGCCCAGCGGCTTGAATGGCGCTGCGCAAGCCGATGGCGGCGGCGAGTTTGCTTTCAGAGTGCGTCACCCGCTCAGCCTGCATCTCGACAGGTATCCCGTCGTGGAGCTCATAGCGCGCCCCATCCGGGCGCTGCTCATACCATGCCAGATAGTCCGCCACGTTCATCGGCGCATCCGGCGTCTTTCGTGCGGCTTGGCTCATGTGTTCTCTCCCAAACAATCCCGCAGCCAGGGCGACCAAGTGGTCCGCAAGCCTGTATCGCCGAGGTCTGCCGGCCGGCCGTCGAGACGTGCGCCTG
>CAZGNQ010000241.1:0-5920 GCA_964527285.1 uncultured Hyphomicrobiales bacterium
GCGCGCGCGCCTTGCAAAAGGCGGCGCGCCTCGGCGTCGTGATCTTCGAGCCTTTGGCGAAGCCCGAATATCGTCTTCTCCAACTCCGCCATCTCCGCGCGCAGATGAGATCGAGCCTCCAGTTCGGCCTGCATGCGCGCACGCTCCGCGCTCTCCAGCTTTTGGCGCATGACGCGGACGAGTTCGCTCTCCCGTTTCGACAGCGGTTTGGCGGCTTTGACCTGGACGGTTCGGCTCATGGTTCGGCATCCCCACTCTTAGCGTCAGTAATGCCTCCGATTCTCCGCACTCGCAACGCCGTGAACGGTCATTCACGCGGCTCAACGGTCGTTGAGGAGAGCGACGCCCAGCCGCGCGTCGAGTCGCACGCCCGCGACGTCTCGCGCGGTCAAACCTTCGTCAACGCGGTTGACCCAAAGCATGGAAAACGTCTATCGCATCGCGCCTGGTCGGGCCCGTAGCTCAGGTGGTAGAGCAGCTGACTTTTAATCAGCGGGTCACAGGTTCGAATCCTGTCGGGCTCACCATAAAATGTTTGACTGCCTAGCCCGCTGCCGTGTGCGCGGGGCTCAGCCCTGACGATGCTGATCGCGTTGCGGCCTGCGCGCAAGCGGCACGTTGGTTCTGAACCAGGACGTGGATGCTCTCCGCCCGTCGGCGGCCGCCGGCCACGGTCCAGCGCTCCGATCAGGGATCAACCTGCACGCTGAAGCGAACCTCGCCAGTATCGCCCGGGCTCATGACCCCCGTGCATGTCCACCGCAGGTTGCCAATATAGCCGCCACTTCCACCGCCCGCCGGCTCGACGATGCTGCAGGCCATGCCGGCCGGCACCACCGTGACCGGAGCCAGCGTGTCCGCAAGCGTGGTAAAGGCGGGCGTCTTATCGAAGACGTTGATGTTGGAAATCGCCTCATTGCCCTGATTGGCAAACACGACCCGGTATTCCAGCGTCTCGCCGGGATCCGCCCGGTTGGAGACACCGAACGCGCCACCGTCACTGACGTTTCGCACCTGCTTGACGAGTGACAGACTTCTGCTGCTCACCAACCGGATCTTGTCCGTATTGGCGAGGGCCACGGACACCGCTGTTGTATCGAATACGCTCTGCGCTGTGAGATCATAGACCAGTTCGCTGCCGCCCGGGGCTCCCGAGGACGGCTGAACCCGCACCAGCAGGCAGACGGTCTGCCCCGCCGTGACCGCAAGCGGCGTGGGGACGATGGCCTCGGCGTTATCGATGGCACCGCTGCAGTCGGCATCATGGAAGATGGTTGGGGCCGAGAACGCATTCGTCGGATTGGGCGTTGCGTTCGCCACATCAAATGTCACGCTGCCAGCGGTGTGGCTCTGGTAGGTGTGCGCCAGCAGGACCGCCGTCCCAGGCAGGGTCGTCACCGTCTGGTCCTGGATCAGGGTCGGCTCGCGCACCTGGCCGAAGTCCACACCAATGCTCGCCACGCCAGCCGTCGGCGTGAAAACGACGAGGCCATCCGTCGTGTCCGGGTTGACGAGACCGGGGAGAGCACCGGGCTGCTCGGAAATCGCGCGGAACGGCGCCGTGGCGGCCGCCTCGATCTGCACGCTCCGCCCCACCGCGGCATCCGGCAGGACCAGCCGATAGGCGCCGTCGCCGTCGGTCGTTGTCGTGGCATAGACCGTGCCGTTCGCCACATCGATCGCGCGCACCACGACACCGCCGCGCCCGGCTTCGCCCCCGCCGCGCTGTCCATCGTGGGCGGTTGCACCGCTTGCACCGTTGTCCTCAAACACGGTACCCGAGACGAAACGGTCTGTGCGGCTGAGGGTCACTTCGGCTTCGTCATCATCAGCCAGACCGTCCGCCAGGTCATCGATTTCGAAACTGGCCTGCACGTCACTGTCTGGATCGCCAAGGCTGCTCGAAATGATCTCTGCACGGTTGGTGACGTCTCCCGTCGCGTCGACCCGCGCCTCGATCTGCAATTGAGCGGTCCCATTGCCGGCAACGGTGCCAATGGTCCAGACGCCGGACCCCGCATCGTAACTGCCGTCCCCCGTTGCGGAGAGAAATGTGAGGCCGGCCGGGAGTTGATCGGAAACGGCAACGTTCTGAGGCGCGACCTGCGATGCGTTGGCGACCGTCAGTGTGAACGTCACGGTGTCGCCTGTTGCAGGCGACGGGACATCCACCACCTTTGAGATCGAGAGATCGGCGAGGATATTAAAGCCAAAGTCCTGATCCGCAACGGTTTGGCCATCGAGCACCGAGACATCGGTGATCGGGTTCGGCGTGGATGCGGCCGCCCCGCCCGGCAGATCCGGGTCGGTCACGTCCACTTCGATCCGGTAGGTCTGGCCGGCCAGAACGTCCGTGAAGGCGTAGCTCCCGTCGGCGGCTGTCTCCACCGTTGCAACGAGGACGTCGTCGGACGTATTGGAGGGCGTTCCGCGCTGATCGAAAAGTTGCACGGCCAAGCCTGGCCCCAACCCCGGCTCTCCGCTGTCCTGTGTTCCAGAACTGTCGAGATCGCCGAAGACCGTACCTGTGATGGCGCCGAGCGGGACGGGCGCGGGGCCGCGGCAGAATGCGCCGTCGTTGATGCCACCCTCGTCGTTGGTACTCACCGCAATCAGCGTGGGCGTGCCGCTGCCATTACCGTTCGTACCGATGTTGATGACGAACATCTCATTCGTGTTGTTGTTGTAGGCATAGAAGCGGCCATCTTCGTCCACCCACTGCGCCCCATATGCACCGTCGAAGACGGCGGGACCAAAATAGCCGGTTGCTCCCGTGTCGGGGTCAATCCAGAACAGCCGGTCTGGGCCAGAATCGATCGAATAGATCCGACCATCAATCGGATTGTACGCGAAATCGATGTAATTGGCCCCTGCCGCAGGGCCGGTGAGCGTGATCGTATCGCTCACGGCGTAGGGCGTTACTGTCAGATCGATGACGGTGAGCTGCCCTGTCGCGGTCTTGAAGATCATCCGCCCATCAGGGAGGATGTCGCCAGCGTTTGAGCCTCGCCGCGTCCCCATGCCGGCAACGGTCCCGAGATCAAAAAAGTTGCCGTTCCCGTCGATCATCCAAAGGTTTGTGGTGCCGCTGCGAACGCCAAGGATCAGTTCATCCTGATCGTAATAGCCCCACCCTGCGTTCACCTGCTGACCGGCGCCCGGGCCCACATCCACGAAACTCGACGACGTTCCGGTGATGGTGATGCGGCGCAGCTGCGAGTTGTTGGTCGCGACCTGGTAGAGCGTGTTGTTGCAGACAAATGGCGTGGCGCCTGAGATCGACAGCGCTACGGTGTCTTCGTCATCCTCGGCTGGCGACTGCGCGCCGTTGCCAGGTGTCGAATCCAGATCGTTCGCCTGTACCGACTGCACCTCGGCGAATGCATCGACACTGACCTGGGCGAGGCCCGCGCTCGCCGTGACGCTCAAGGTCGCGCTTCCTGTGCGTGCGGCCAGTGTCGTCGGAACGGTCCACAGCCCCGCCGCCGGATCATAGGCCCCGCCAGCATCGTCTGAAACATAGTTGAAGTCGTCCGGGATCGGAAAGGATACGACCGTGCCGGCAGCCGCGTCCTGGCCGGTGTTTTGAACGGTGACAGTAAACGTCACGTCCGTGCCGGCACTGACGCTCGTTGCCGACGCCGCCAGATCGAGCTCAAGATCGACGTCTTCGGCGAAGTCTGAGCTTGCGACCCATTTGATGAAGACGGCACTGTCGTAGACGGTGTCCACGCTGTCGGCGATGGCGAGTTTTACGTCGTAGGTGGTTCCAGGCGTGACGGGTATGTCCGCGGTGAGCGGCACTGTGAGACCGTCGAACTGCAGGTTCGTGTTCGAAGTCGGCGTTGCTCCTGTGCCGTTCTCCACATGCAGGGCGCCGTTGGTCAGATCACATGCCGTTTCATCGGCCTGCGCGCCCTCGGTGCCATTGTTCACTGTATTGACGGCGATCGGTGTTGAGCTACCCGGGAGCAGAGCGAAATTCTGCCACGTGTTTGATGTCGTCGGCTTGATAAAGAAGCCGAACGCGTCGTTGAACTGGGAGCAGACAAATTCCGGATATTCGTCGGACGCGAAAACGAAGTTGACCTTGAGGAAGCTCGCCGACGGCGTGGCACGCACACGCAAGACCACCGGATCGTTGGTCGCATTCGGATCAATCGTCACCAGTTCAGGATCGGAGAACGACGTCCCGATCGAGTCGCTCACACCTTCTTCGTCGTTGGGGCCGGGGATCGACGACCCAAGACCCGTCGACAGAAAGATGCCGTCGTCGATGTCGATCTCAACGCCGGGGGTGGCCGCGCCGGTTCCGCCGGTGAAGGTGCCGTACTGTGGGCCGGTGCCGGCATCGACAGTCAGTGATCCGGGTACAATCGTGATGCCCGGGCCGGACAATGATTGTTCGATCTGCGTGGCCGTGGCGTTCGGGTTGATCGTGGGGTTTGCCAACACGGGTTGGATGCCGCCTGCAAGCAGGCCCAGAGCAAGCACGGGCGGACACGCAGCGGAGAGGTAGTGGCGGTGGCAAGCGTTGCGTGTCCTCATGGCCGGTCCGCCTTCACCAGGTCCCATGCATCGTGGCCCAGTTTGGCGCGCAACCGCACGAAAAAGCCCTTCTGGTAGACGTCCCGCATTTCGTCCTCGTCGATGTCGGCGTGGTTGTAACCGACGGAAGCCATGACGTTGTCCGTGAGGTTGACCCCAATCTCGGCACCGATGCCGGTCTGGACCGTGTCGTTCTCAGGATCGAAGAAGACCGTGCCTTCCAGCCCAAGTTCGAGCCACTCATTGAGGTCAAATTCAACGCCACCGCTCGCCAGCATCAGCAAACTGGCGGTGTCGACGATGTCGGTTTCTGTGAGGTAATGGCGCCCAGCATGGCGGGCGCGCAGCCGTGTCGCGTCCGTCAGCCTGTACTCGCCGCCGAGTGACCAGGAGTGGACCCACTCGGCAAAATCCGCGTCGCCGTTGGTGTCGACCTCGAGTTCGTACCAGCCAAGGCCCGTGAACCGCGTGTGGTCCGTCGGGCGCCAGGCGCCGCCAAGGCGCAGCCGATCGCGTACGCGCAAGTGATCGCCGTCGTCGGTCGCGGCAAACCGGTTCTGCAAGAGAAACGTGACATCGCCGACCTGCTCGGCGATGGTCGTGCCGGCATACCAGCTATCGTTTTTCTCCCCGAACGACCATTCAAGATCCGTCTCATAGAACGTGTGAGATGGCTCATCCTTGTACGCATATCCGACCGCGATGGCCGTCGATTGGGGCTCACCACCCGCGTCAGCCGCGGCATCCCCCTCCGCATCTCCCACAGGCTCGACCCGCTCCACACGGGCGCGCACGACCGTGCTGGCTGTTAACTCCCAACTGCCGCGAAACCCGCCAGCAAAGGCGCCCTGTGCATAGGAGTTCGACAGGAGATCGTCGCGAACCTCCTCGCTGAACGCAGCACCCCCGATGTCGCGGTCGCTCATCCGGTATTCACCGAACGACGTCACGCCCTTGGCCCAGGCGTATTCAACGCCGGCCTTGGCAATGACCCGATTGGAATCCGTCTCACCGATGCCGAAGACACCGGTTTGCGAACTCGCCAGTTCAGCCTCGGTGTAGAATTTGAGATCGGGCGTGTATTGATAGGCGCTGCGCAGCAAAAAGCGCCCGTGCTCGGCGTTGAGCAGATCCTGCTCATACTCTCCCGCAATCACCAGCCCCGGAAGTCCGGCGGGTTGCCAATCCAAGCCTGCGATGCCCGACAGAACCTTGTCGGTGTCCTGGTCGTCGCGCTCAGTCGTCACATGCCGGGCACCGACACTGGCCTGCACTTCGTCGGTCACCCGCCAGGCCACCCGCGCCTCGCCACCGTAACGGGTTTCGCCATCCGACTGAGGGTCAAGGTCGCGCGTGTAGATCGCCTGGCCTG
>CAZGNQ010000242.1:0-5875 GCA_964527285.1 uncultured Hyphomicrobiales bacterium
TGAGCACCCCCGGCATCAACTGACGTCAGCAACTCATCCCATTTCTGCACGGCGATCGGCATATCGAACTGAGTTTCGAACAATCTGCGGGCCTGCTCGCCCATACGGCGTGCCCGGTCCCTATCGTGCGCCAAACGCCGTATCGCGGCGCTCAAACCGATCCCATCGCCGATGTTCACGCTCTCTCCGCAGTCGTGCTGATGCAGGTAGCGCGCAATTTCCCCGTCACGATCGCCGATGAAGAGGCATGGGCGGCCGGCCGCGGCGACGCCATAATACTTGCTCGGCACGATCAGCCCTTCAAGCTCGGGTTGCAGAACAACCAGATGCACATCGGGCAGTCCCAGGCTGAGAGCCAGCATATCGCGCGGCTGATAGGGTTTGAATTCCGCAATCGATAACTGGCGCTGAGCCACCTTGTCTTTCAGCTCCGCATACCGTGCGCCTGAGCCGATAAAGACAAAGCGAATAGGCCGCGTATCGGGGACGCTTGTGCGCTCAATATCGGCCATTGCCTCAACAATTGTGTCGACGTCGTGTGCGCGGCCCAGATTGCCGGAATAACCAACGACAAATGCCTCACCCAGCCCCCATTCCTGGCGCAGCCGGTTGTCCTCAGGGGGGACCGGGTGAATGGCTGTGCCGTCCGCCCAATTCGCGATGATTGTCAGCCCTTCGGCCGCAACGCCCTCGCCCTCACAATGTGCGGCCATGCGCTCACCGAGAACGACGTTCGATGCTGCGCGCTTGAGAGATCGATTGCGCAAGTGGCGCAGGAACGAGAATGCGGCCCCGCTTGCTCCTGAGCCCATGCCGAGCGCGGTTGCGACTTCCGGAAACACGTCCTGCAGCCAATTAATGCTGCGCGCCCCTTTCAAACGAACCAATGGCGTGAGCAGAACGGAAAGCAGCGGTGGATCGGTCTTGATCACCACGAGGTCGCCGTTTCGCGCGCCGCGAACGACCGCCACCGCGGCGCTGACGAAAAACGAAGCGTAATCGATCGCCCGCCCGAAAAGGCTGTCCCGCCCGAACCGGGTTGTGGCGACCCGCGTGATCTGGACGCCGTTCCATTCATCGGTTTTGGAAAGCCGCGCTTTGGGATCAGCATAAAGTTGGCGGCTGGTGATGATGCGGATCCGACGCCCGCGCGCGGCCAATGCCTGCACAAGATCGCCAAGCATTTGGCTCGTCGCCGAATGATCGGGCGGCGCGTAGCGATTGACGAAGATGATTTGCGGTAGGTGGTCGCTGTGGCGTGGCATGCCTCGCGTTTGCCATGGCCCGTTTCCCGGCGGAAGCGCGTCGGTGGCCGGCTGCCTGCGATGTAAACACCTTGTTGCGTTTGCGCCGAGGCGACATCGCCCCAGAGGCTGCCCTCAGCCTGCTGCCATCAAGGCTCTGGCGTCGGCGTGGCGTGATTGGGGGCGACTTGCGGCGGCATGCGCTTCGTTTCAGCAGGTCGCGGCGGTGACCCGTTCTCAACACCGCTCGGTTATTGGCCGGGCAAGGCGCTCGGCGATGTGCTCTGCGAGGCAGCTTGCGCATCCCCTTGGACAACCCAGTCCGAGACGCTGGGAGGTTCTACGCGGGGAGGTTCTCCGCTGGGAGGTGCTGGCGTGGCGGTCTGCACGGGCGGCGCGCTGGGAAGGCGTTCAGCCGTCAAATCATCGAACCAGACTTCGCCCCTCACCAGCCGCTCGGATTCTGAGCGTGCATCGAGGATCAACTCGATCGCCTGCATGGTGCAATCCGATGCCGGCACCGTGATGTCGAACGCGAAACGCGACCAGGTCTCCGCCGCGCCGCTGATCATATCGCTCGCGCCCAGCATGGGGCGGCCCCTCGCGCCGCAACCCACCTGCCAGCGCAACCCCCGTGGCCCCAGGACACGACCCTGATAGGTGCCGGAAATGCGATAGCTTCCCGGTGCGAGCAGAAGCAGCTGTCTGATTCTCGGCAATTCGATCCGTCCAAATCCGAACGTGATCCGCAAGGCTCTGTCCTGTTCATCGCCTGGTTTGGAAACGATGGCCACCCTTGCCCCACGACCGGCCCCGATCCGCCAGTTGAACGGCGCGCCGCCATCATTGGTATGGAAATCTCCATTGTAGAGAAAGCCCGCCTTGGCCAGTTCTTCCGGTGGCAAAAACTGTAGCCAGGAGAAATAAGCCATTTCCTGCTGATCGCGACGCAGCAGCCCTTGGATTCCACGTTCGATCTCAAAGTCGCTCGGTGGCGTCGGCGTCTCGCGCAGGGACAACAACAGATCCAGCGGCGTTTGCGGACTGCGGGATTTGTCAATGACCGTGCGCAGGAATTCAAGGCGCCAATTGGGGGCAACGCCCAGCAGGTTTGCAATCTGCTGCCGTGCCTCATCTGATCCGGCCTCAAACACGCCGATCAGGAATGGCGCCACCTGCTCAACAAGCTCGGGCTCAGTGCGCATTAAAATGTCGGCATTCGTGATGACGGTTTGAAAATCACGGGCCAACAGCGCGCGCCTCATCTGCCAGTCGAGCGCGACGGGCTCGCGCTTGGACAGGGTAACGGCAGCTCGCATGTGCGCGTCGGCCGCTTCAGCATCGCCCATCAGGATCGCAATCTGCCCGAGCATCCGGTAGGCGCTCGCCTGCAGGGGCGCGGTTTCGAGCGCGCGTTCGATGCGCGCCTTGATGTCTTCAAGAGGCACGAGCGCGGCTGACTGGGTGTTACTGCGCGCGGCATTGCCGTCGTCATCCTCAGCCGTTGGCGCACTTGACGTTTCGGCCGCTTCTGTGGCCGGCGCAGGCGCAGGCGCGTCCGCGGTTGTGTCGGCTGAGGTTGCCTGCGCGCCGGCAGTGTTCTGGGCCTCAGCTATGCGCTGAGCGAGCTGTCGAAGGTGCGGTGCGAGGTCACGCTCGGCGAGGCGAATGAGAGCGTCGGCGTGCGAGGGGTTGAGATACAACGCCAATTCGGGATGCGAGCGCGCCAGATACGCTGGCAGTGAGCCTGCCGCGATCATCCAGCCGCCAAAGAGAACTGTGGCGGCGATCAGGGACCATCTGGTCACAGTGCTCATGGATCGGGTTTCCATCCTGCGGGACATCCGTCGGGCGATACAGCCGCGACGTGCCGGCTCGGTTTCAGCGGCGGCGCTGCGCGCCCAAGAGGGCCAGGAACAGCCGGCGGATGGGCCCAGGGCGATGAACCAGATAGACCTCTGTGCCGGGGCGATGGATCTTGGTGCGCTGCTTCACGTGGCCGCCGGTTGACCGCGAGCCAGGGCGCTGACCCTGTCGGCTGTTCCTCGTCTGTCTGCTGTCCAACTGCTGTTCGTAGGCCGCGCGGCGTTCCGGCGTTTTGAGGACCTGCCAGGCGCGAATAACCCGCGTTGCAAACACGGACCGATCACCGTCAGGGTCCATATCCGGGTGCAGCCAGCGCATGATCAGTGCCATGTGCTTACGCAAGTCCGCCGTTGATGCGGATCTGTTGGCGCCAAGAACGCGGAAATGGTCGGCATCGGGGTCGAGCAGTATTTGCTCGACAAAAAACGCAGCCGCATTCACGAGCGTATCTCGCGGTCGCGCTGTCTGGTCCTCTGCCTGTTTCAGCGCCGCTTCGTCTCCGGCGACGAGGAGGAGGAGGGGCTCCATCTCGGCGGGAAGCGGGGCGGCACGAACTTCGCGAACCAGAGGCGGGGTGTTGTAAAGATCAAGGGCGGCGCGGATGGCCGGTGAAACGCTCATGCCCGTTGTCTTTCATCCTCTTCGAACCGCTCATCTTCAACCATAGCGTCGCCGGCATCTTCGCCCTGGCCGCCGTAGGTGTAGCCGTATCCGTAGCCATACCCGTACCCATAACCGTAGCCAGCTGACTTCTGATCGTATCTTGTCAGAACACAACCGATGATCGCGCCGCGCGAAAGCTGCATGCGCTTTGCCGCGCCGGCAACGCCGCCTCGTTTTGCAAGGCCGGCGGCTGCCACAAAGATCGTCGAATCCACGGCACTGGAAATCAATTGGGCATCGGCTAGGCCAAGGACCGGCGGACCGTCGATGATGATCAGATCGAAGATTTCAAGACCGACGGAGACAAGCGAATAGAGGCGATTGCTGCCCAGGAGATCGGCGGCATTCGGCGGCAGGGGACCTGTCGACATGAACGCCAAATTGGGCGAATCCGTTGTCTGGAGAACCTCAGGTGGCGTGGCGGCACCCGTCAGGTAGTTTGAAAGTCCCGCATTGTTGGCGAGTCCAAGTTTGGTGTGCAGTGACGGATTGCGCAGGTCCGCATCCACCAGCATCACCTTCAGGCCCATCGTTGCAAAATGCTGGGCGATGGCGGCAGCCGTGCTCGACTTGCCTTCACCGGGTCCCGCGCTGGTGATGGATATCGTTTTTGGAAGCCCGTTCTCCGTCGAGAATTGCAGGGCGGTCGCCAGTGAGCGATAGGCTTCCGACATGGCAGAACCCGGATCTGCGATTTCCGCTTCTGCTGTCGTCTCTGCTGCGGGGATGACGCCGAGCAGTGGGTAGGGCAGAACTTCTTCCAGTTGCTCCGGTGCAACGATGCGATCGTCAAGAATTTCAAGCAGATAGGCGAGCCCGCCGCCCATGCCCAAGCCCACGAACATGGCCAACATAACAGCCCTGAACAGGCCTGCGCCGGTCGGTGCGCCGGCTGCCGCTTCATCAACGATGAACACGTTGTTCGTGGCAGCCCCGGACGCCACATCGACCTCTTTGAAGCGCTCCAGCAAGCCTTCATAGAGCTTGCGGTTCGTATCGACCTCGCGCTTCAGGATTCCGTGTTCAATGCTGCGCTTTTGAAAACTCAGCACCTCCTGCTTCAGCGCGGCAATCCGTTGGCGAATTTCAGCTTCTCTCGCGGCGGCGGCCTCGAATGTGGCGCGCAGCGAAGATCGGATGGTTTCAATCTCCGCGGCGATCTGCGCATTAATCTCAGAAATCTTGTTTCTAATCCGCACCATGTCTGGATAGTTCGGTTTAAAGATCTGAAGTTTTTCAGAATACTCCCGGTCCAGCGAATTGCGCTCGGACCGCAGGCCCGAAATCACCTCGTTATTGAGGATCTGAGGCAGGTCCATGGCCTGGGAATTGGCGCCTGACAATTGCTCAAACTGCTGCTGTGCTTGCACCCGCTGGGAGATCAATGTCCCCAATTCGGAATTGGCGGCTTTCAAGTTGGACTCAGCAATCGAAATCTGATCACTGACCTGCACAATTTGCTCACGTTGCGCAAAGTCTAACAGGTCCTTTTCGGATTGCTGAACCCGCAACTTGAGCTGGTCAATCTGATCCTTCAGAAACGTTTTGGCATAAGAGTTGGCCTGGAACCGTCGGTCAAGGCTCGCCGCTATGAATGCCTCTCCGTACGCATTCGCGATCTGACGCGTTCGCGCTGGGCTGAGGCCGGTGTAGGTGATCTGGAGCAGCTGTGAGGTGCCGACCGGACGCACTTTGCGATTGCTCATCACAATGCGGGTGGCCAGCCGTTCGCGCGCCTTGAGGCTTTGCTCCTGCGTTGCCGACGCATCACCCGTGGCGAATGCCGAGGTCGCCAGCTTCATGAGCGACATGGAGCGCGGTTGGAAGAACTTGTTATCCTCAGCCAAATTGAGCGTTGAGACGACCCGCTCGGCCATCGACCGGCTCTGGAGAAGCTGGAGCTGGGTCTGCAAATGGTCCCGGTTGGCGCGCGCAGCACCGCTCACGGCTCCATCTTCGACGATGCGCACATCGTCGCCGATCTGGATCGTGATGGAGCTCGTGTAGAGCGGCACCTGAACGAGAGTCCAAACCGCAGCGAGGAGCACGCACGCGGCAACGCAGGCGGCAATCAGCCATTTGTGACGCAGGGCGATCCGAAG
>CAZGNQ010000243.1:0-5872 GCA_964527285.1 uncultured Hyphomicrobiales bacterium
CTGGTTCGTCTTCAAGGTGGAGCTGTGCTTCTTCATGTTCGCCATGGTGAAGGCGATCGTGCCGCGGTATCGATATGACCAACTCATGCGGCTTGGCTGGAAAGTGTTTCTGCCGCTGTCGCTCGCCATGGTCGTGATCGTGGCCGGGGTTTTGAAGTTCACGGGCCAAGCGTGATGGGTGCGCCCGCCGGGTCAAAGTCCAGTGGCGGCACCGAGGGCGCAATGGCAAGGGACGCAACGCAGCGCCGGCTGGAACCAAAGCTCACGGGCCGTTGCTATTGTGGGGCGGTCAGCTTCAGAGCGTTCGAGCGTCCGGCCATCGTATCTTATTGCCATTGCGACGACTGCCGCCGACTGACCGGCTCACCCCTCCCGGCATTTGCAGGTTTCAGGGATGGGACATTCGCTTTTGAGCCGGACGAGGGGCAAGCGGGCGTTAATCGCCCTGAAGCGAGGCGATCCTTCTGTGGTCAATGCGGGACGCCATTGACGGCGCGGTTCAGCTATTTGCCAGGGCAGACCTACATACCGCTCGGACTGATCGATCAGGCGGCAGATCTTGCGCCGACCATACATAGCCATGACGGTGCCCGCATGCCCTGGCTTGAGATCAGCGACAACTGCATCCGCTTTGCACGCTCATCGCGCGATACCTTGGTGAGCGCTGCGGCATCAGACGACGCCGTGAGCCGTGCCGAGGGAGGCGCGAACCCGAGCGGCGCAGCCCGGCCACAGGAGGACGATCCATGAGCGCTGGTTTGATGGGTGCGGCCGCCGGGTTCGCGTTTGCCGTCGTCAACACCGTGGTCACATTTGCCATCGTCGATCGCATCGAGAGCGCCTGGGCGCGCCAACTGGTCAAGGCGGTTGCGCTGATCGACCTCGTTGTTTTTCCGGCCATCGGCTATTTTGTCGGACCCATGATCCTCGGCTAACGCGGTTGCGCCCGCCAACGTGGTCATCCACCCGGCCCGGGCCGCCCCGAAAGGACCCCCATGACCGTCGCCCAGTCCATCAAATCGCTGTTCCTTTGGGAGTTCGTGTCAGCGTTCGGCCTCGCAATGCGCTATTTCTTCCGCGAGAAGCCGACCATCAACTACCCCTATGAGAAGGGCTTCGTTTCTCCGCGCTTCCGGGGGGAGCACGCCCTGCGCCGCTATCCGAACGGTGAGGAGCGCTGCATCGCGTGTAAACTTTGCGAGGCCGTCTGCCCCGCCCAGGCGATCACCATTGAGGCGGGCCCGCGCCGCAATGACGGCACGCGGCGCACCACGCGCTATGACATCGACATGGTGAAGTGCATCTACTGCGGTTTCTGCCAGGAGGCCTGCCCGGTGGATGCCATCGTCGAGGGTCCAAACTTCGAGTTCGCGACAGAAACGCGCGAAGAGCTTTACTACGACAAGGAAAAGCTCCTGGAGAACGGCGCGCGCTGGGAGCGGCAGCTCGCCCAGTCACTCGCGGCTGACGCGCCTTACCGTTGATCGGCCCCGGTGATCGGTCCCGGTGATCGGTCCCGGTGATCGGTCCCGGTGATCGGTCAAGCGCTGAGCGGCCGGTGGTGGTCTGGTCTTAGTGCTTTTCAAAGGTCCCTTGAGTTCCCGTTCTGACATTTGCTCCACCCGGTATCAGGCGCTTGAGCAAATGTCAGAACTATCTTGGCTACGAGCAACTTATTGTCTCTCGTGGCGCTTTTGCATCTGGCATTTGGTGTTGTTGTTGCCAGCGGATGGGGACAGAACGTCGGATTCGCTAAACTAGTTGGGCGCTAGTTGAGCGGCGCTCACGGCCATACCCACGCTTGGCGCGCCGACCAGAATGACCGTGGCCTGGACCAGTTCGCCGATCCCAAGTGTCGGCATTTCGTGCCGGCGTCGGCCGGCCCTGTCTGCCGCGCGCGCCTCGCGGTATTCGTCAAACGCATTCCAGGCAAACTGAACGATGGCTACAGCAGACAAGAGCGCGGCTGCGGCAAACGCTGCTAAGGCCAAGCCGGGGTCTACGGGCGAGAGGATCGCGGCCGCGATGCCCGCCGTGCCGGCCAGGAACAGCGGCATCGCCGGTTGGTCGCGCCCGCTCGGCATTGATGCGACCACCAGAAGCAGTGCCAGATAAAACAACGGCCCTAGCGCTGCCGCGACAGCGATCACTGTCCAGATCATCATCATCTCCCAAGATCGCCCCAAGGGTTGCTGGGGAACCGTCTGCTGGGAGGGAATGGAGCGGCCAGAACGCGTGGGCTTCACTGCCGACCGTGTGCCGCTGCCTGGGCTCGCACACATCTGGCGCAAGCGTCAGCCATGGAGACGAGGCAAAGGAGCAAGAGGCTGGCCTGCCCCTCTCCCGGAAAACAACGCGTTCCAATGCGGCTCGTCTGGCCCTTTCACTGAGCATGGTCCGACGACAATCCAAGCGCCGGCACACACCATGCCCTACCACCGCAAGCATGCCGACGTCATCAGCCACCGACGCACCTCAAGCCTTCCTCCGGCGCTCCAGCGCGACCTCGTGCACTTTGCGGATGCCTTTGATGGCGCTTGCGGCGAGGCCGCTGACGGTCGCCTGCGTGCGTCACCGGAACGGATCCATCGCTGCAGCGCGCAGATCGGCGATCTTGCGCTTGAGGCGGTTGCCGCCATCGACCAGGACATGCGCCGCGCAATGGACGCCGGCTGGCGACGGCGCGGGCGACCTCACTGGCGGCTCGGCACTGCGCGCCTCGATGACCCATCGCAAACTGCCGCGTGGTGGTTGGGCGTTTGCCATCCCGATGGCCGCGTCCGTGAGCAGGCATTGCGCTGGCTGGCGGAGCGACGCATCCCACCTGAGAGCGCGCTGGCGCTGGCGCTGGCTGTCTACCGCGCCAATGACTGGGCAGCCCCGGTGCGTGCCGCGGGTGAGCGTTACCTGCGCGCTGTCATCACTCTGACGGCGCCCGCGATCATTGCCGACGTGCTCGTGACGCTGGCGCCGCAACTGGCTCAGTTGGAGCGGTGGCGCCGTCCTGGTGCGGACGCCCATCCGCTGGCCGACCAACTCACAGAGCAACTCTCGGTCGCAGCCGTTGCGCAGGAGGTTGCGCGGCTTTTCATCACCCGGCAGCGGGGGCCGCTGGGGGCCACGCTGCGCCATCTTTTGCGCCAGCCATACCTCGATGCGCATTTGCCGGCTCTGGTCCACGGCGCGGCACTGCCGGATGTGCGTGCGGCGGCGCTGCGGGCATTGCTGACGGGCAAAGTGCATTGGCTCGGGCCCGCAACGCTTGTGGGCGACCCCCTACGGCCATGGGCATCAAAACGCTATGTGTCGACGCGTATGGCGCGGGCGGTCACATCCGCCGTACTGCCCGTGCCGGCAGCCCTGTGGCGCTGTGGCGCGGCCGACCGATCGGGCCAGGTGCGAGCCACCGTTTTGCAGGCGGCGATCGAGATGCCGGATCGGTTTCCGGTGGGACTTGATGCCGCGACACTCGCGGGTGCGCTGGCGGGCGACCGGTCACAACGTGTGCGTGAGCGCGCTGATTTTATTTTGCGGAACTGAGCCGCTCGGCGCGGCAAAAAAAAGCCGACGCTCAGCGCCGGCTTTCTGGGATCAGGGTGAGCGTCACTGCGCAGCGGATTGGGGCTGCGCATTCGGCGGAGCAGCGAAGGTCACCGCAGCTCCGCCGATCCCGTCCTTAGTTCTTCATCGTCAGAAGATCAGCACCTGAACCGATGGACTGGCCGATGGATTCGATGATGGCGTCAGCGTCCACGGCCTGCATGTAGTGATCCTCAGATGAGGCGCACGAGCGAAAATAGGGCTCTGCCTTATCGTTGCGGTCACCGGCGTGGATGAAGAAGATCTCGATCCCTTCGTCCTTCATCTTGGTGCAGTTCGTGTCCATGTGCGACAGGTGATAGGACGACGACAGGTTGCTGCCCATATCGCCAAAGTAGTCCTGATTGTTGTTGTTCTTGTTCAGGTAGAGGTTGTCATAGGCATTGTCGCGACCGTCTGAAACGAAAACCACGATCTTTTTGGCTTCGCCGTACTCGTTGGGATAGCCCACCTGATCCCACTTGTTCTTCCACTTGGGCGACAGCAGGCGCCAGGCCCATGCAGACGCCACGTCATGGCGACCCGTTCCGCCCTTGCCGATGTTGTTGAAGGCTTCGGTCAGATCGCTGGCATTGCGGGTTGGGCCAAAGATTGAGTCGTCTTTGCACGCGTGCTTGGTCTTTTTGCGTTTCTTGTCCAGGTCGTCGTAGTGCTGCATCAGTTTGTAGTTGTTTTTGGCGGGTACGAACGGGATTTCTTCCGGCGTCGCGTCACCAAGGGCGTCGTCATAGGTCTGCGGGTCAACCACACCGCGCGGCCACACACAGCCCTTCCAGCTCCCAAGCGAGATGAACCAGTCATTTTCGCTGTAATCATTGTCGCGGTATTGCTGGATCCAGGGCTTGCCCTTGCGCAGCCAGTGGGCGCGGTCAGAGCCGATGCTGACCATGTCGCGGTACCACATCAGCGTCATCCAGAAGGGCTTGCCCGTGTTGAAACGGCTGATGAGGTTTTTAAGGTCCGCTTCCAGCTTGTCCCATTGTGCCGAGGTGAAGTGCATTGAGTTCGTGTTGTCGATGACGACCACGACCTCGGTTTCAGTGCTCAACGTAACGTTGACGTTGGACCGGGCTGATGACTCTGTGGTGTCATAGCCGACGACCTGCGCCACGGCATTGAACACCACCTGATTAGCGCGATAGTTGAAAGCGCCCTCAGGGTCCTGGGTCGTGATCTTGTTGCCAGCGGCATCATAAAGACCGGCTTCTTCGATCGTGACCAATGAGCTGCTCGGCTTGTTGGCGTCGAATACCGCATTGGCGATATCCACGATCTCGGAGATGGGCTTGCCTTCCACATAAGCCTTAGCTGCGGCAAGCGTCGCGGCATCAGATGCCTGCTGAAGGTCGAGCTTGGCGTTGTAAGCGCGCCCCAAGTCGACGACGAGGCCGACGATGCCGAACACGACGAAGATCATCAAGGCGAAGATGATGGCGATGGTTCCGCGCTCGTTTTCGCGAAACCCGTTCAGTATTCTGATAAGCTTAGACATGATGTCACCCGTACAAACTCCCACGGGTGCATATGGCGCCAGTAGCCCTTGCAACTTCGTTAAAATTGATCGGGTTTGCCCGGGATCGCCTTAAACGTGAAAAGTCCTTCGATAATTTAAGCATGAACTATTCTGGTTTCGCAGACGTGAACAATTGTGGGAGTTTGTCCGGTGCTGCGATGTTGTTCGAGGCTCAGCAATTGTACTGCCAGAATTACTTCTAACATCTGGTCGCTCAAATTCCCTTAATTTGCGGCTTTTCTCTCGCAAAGCGCGCAAATGAGGCGTCGACCGTCGTGGATTTCGAGCCGCGTCCGTCCCGCTCTGGGACATGTGCGTCAAATTGGGGCGCCATGTTGGGACGGCTTGGGCGGGACGGTCTCGCCAGGTCGGCCTTGTCAGGTCGGTCTCGTCAGGGCGGTTTGGCCGCGATGGTCTGCCCCCAACGGTCCTGCGCCGACAGTCTGTCCGGGCGCCTGCCCATGGCCGTAGCGTCTGGCGGTAGCGTCTGGCCGTAACGTCTGGCGGTGGCCTGACGTCGTTGCCTCGGCCCAAGGCCCGGCACGGTACGCACTTCTATGGTGTTGACGCGCGCGGGCGGCTGGGCGACCACCCGGCACGTCACGGGTGGCCGCACGCGCGCCAGCCCGTCTCCCCGCGCAACAGGCCGCTCCGCATGACCATCGCAGACGCCTTCTTCTATCTTTTCTCAGCGCTCCTCATCGGGTCCGCCTTCATGGTGATCTCGGCGCGCAATCCCGTGCACGCCGTGCTGTTCCT
>CAZGNQ010000244.1:0-1174 GCA_964527285.1 uncultured Hyphomicrobiales bacterium
ACGCACCCCGCAGCAGTCTGCGCCCGGTTTCGCTGCTGGACTGACCCCTGCGCATTCTCGTCATCAAGCTGACGTCCATCGGCGACGTCGTCCACACCCTGCCGGCCGTGCGGCTGCTGCATGACGTCCGGCCCGATGCCCGCATCGAAGGGTTCGTGATCCAACCGCGCGTGCTGCGGCCCGAAGCCCACGAACTCGTCATGGGCGTTGTGGAGGATGCCGTGTTCGGCCCGGTAATCGCGTTCGGCACCGGTGGTCTTGCCAGTGACGTCATCTCCGACATCTCCTACGCGCTGCCGCCGCTCGATCTTGTGCTCGCCAACGACCTGATCGACCGCACGCGCATCTCAAGGCTGCTGGATGGTTATTCGAACCGCCCGCCAGTTGACCGTGAACAGATTGCCCTGGCGCTCGTGCGGTTGTCGCAACTGGCCGCGGACTTTCCCGAAATCGGCGAGATCGTCATGAACCCGGTCTTTGCCGACAGCGCAGGGATCATCGCCGTCGATACACGCATGACTTTGACGTCGGCAAAGCCGGCAGCGCCTGGAGGAAATCCGCGGTTCGCGCTGCGTCCCTACCCCTCCGCGCTGGACCGCGAAATGGACATCCGTGGCCGTCAGGTCCGCATCCGTCCCATTCGCGCGGAGGATGAGCACCTTTATCCGGAGTTTCTCTCCAAACTCACACCGCAGGACATGCGCTTCAGGTTTTTTGGCCTGATCGCCCACCCGAGCCACGAGTTCATCGTCCGCTTCACGCAGATCGACTATTCAAGGGCCATGGCCTTCATCGCGATCGACCCGGAAAGCGGCCGGATGCTTGGCGTCAGCAGGCTGGCTGCCGAGCCGGATAACACCTCGGCCGAATTCGCTGTGATCGTGCGCAGCGATGGGCAGCGCGGGGGCATCGGGAGCACATTGATGCGCGAACTGATTGCCTACGCGCGCGCTGAGGGCATCGCGGTCCTCCATGGGGAGGTGCTCTCGGAAAACGGACCGATGCGGGAGATGTGTGTGAAGCTTGGGTTTGAGGATCGCACGCACCCGGAGGATACCGGGTTGCGGTATATGGTCATGGACCTGTCGGACCCGCGCGGTCCAGTTTGACAGAAACGTCGGCGGCGATGGCACTGTTGTGTCAGACGGGTGCACGCTGGTGTCGTGCGTCTGCT
>CAZGNQ010000244.1:1274-5850 GCA_964527285.1 uncultured Hyphomicrobiales bacterium
AGAACCGGAACACGAGCGGACCCAACGTGGCCAGCGGCCGTAAATCGAGAGAACGGAGACCCATCCGTGGCAAAGAATCAGGGCCGTTCTGCACGGCACACCAAATCGATCAACCTGGCGCTGCAAGGCGGTGGCGCCCACGGCGCATTCACCTGGGGGGTTCTGGACCAGATCTTTGCCGACGGCCGCATCTGGATCGACGCGGTCTCCGGCACCAGCGCCGGCGCCATGAATGCCGTCGTGGCGGCTGAGGGCATGTATGACAACGGCGGCGACGGCGCCCGCGCCGCTCTGGAGCGTTTCTGGAGCGCGGTCTCCCATGCCGGTCAGGCCAGTCCGCTCAAGCGTACCCCGCTCGATCATCTGGCCGGAAGCTGGTCGATGGACATGTCGCCGGGCTATCTGATGATGGATCTTATATCACGGGTTGCCTCGCCGTACGATGTCAATCCGCTCAAAATCAATCCGCTGCGCGACCTCGTGGAAGAACTCGTCAACTTCCAGAAGGTCCGCGATTGCAAGGATATGCCCATTTTTCTCTCCGCAACAAACGTGGAGACGGGGCGGGTGCGGGTGTTCGAGCGCGAGGAGATCACGCTGGATGTGGTTATGGCGTCGGCCTGCCTGCCATTCCTCTACCACGCGGTGGAGATCGATGGGGTTCCTTACTGGGACGGCGGGTACATGGGTAATCCTGCGCTGTTTCCATTTTTTGACCACAGCCCGTGCAACGACATTGTCATCGTGCAAATCAACCCAGTTGTAAGGGAGGGCACGCCGAAGAGCGCGCGTGAGATTCTCAACAGAGTGAACGAGATCACGTTCAACGGTTCGCTCCTGAGGGAGCTGCGCGCGATCGATTTTGTCTCCCGCCTTGTGGAGGATGGCCGCCTGACGCCGGGTGAGTACCGCCAGATGCGGGTGCATATGATCGAGGCGCGCAAGGCCATGCGTCCGCTGAGTGCCTCGTCCAAGCTGAACACCGAGTGGGCATTTTTGCTCCATCTGCGCGACATCGGCCGAAAGGCTGCAGCGCGATGGATCGAGTGCCATTTCAATGATCTCGGTGAACGCTCCACAGTGGACCTGCGCGAAATGTTCTCAGGCGTCAGCGCTTCTGACCTGGAGGAAACGGCCGAGCGTGCCGCGCGCGACGCGAGCGGTCTTAGCCCCTGCACACAGGCGGAGGACATTGGCGCGCCGGAGCGCACGGTCGCCGAGGATGGCAAGGCCAGCGACGACGCCACGGCAACAGCGTCATCCAGCAGCGATCTGCAGCCGCAGGAATTAGGTGCGCGCCGGTCCTCCTCAAGCGGGACACGACCCACAGACCGCGCCGGCAAGCGCGTCAAGCAACCCTCCAAGCCCAACGCCTCGTGATCGTACGCGAGCGGGCCATCACAGCCAACTGAATGGAAGATGAACGCCGGCAGGCCCAGCTGCGCACCAGTCATCGTGCGCAGGAGGATGGAATGTTGGCGTCGACCCCTCGGATCAAATGCAAATCACTGCCGGATAAGGCCGCGCCTCGGCGACGACACTGGCTTGTCAGTCGGATGGCGCGTGGTCTTTTCTCCGGCGCGCTGCTGACGGGCGCCGTGGTCTTCGGTCCTCATCCGGGCGCTCACATGGTGCTCGAACCGGGCAAGGCGGTGGCCGCCCCTGTGCCATCCGCCCATCCGACACGGCAGGAAGCGCGCACGCTCCGCGCTCAGGCGGGGGACTGGCTACGCGATGCCGTCCGCCTTTACGATGAGCGCTTCCGTGTGGCCGAGACGGGGCAGTACCTTGATGCGATTCGACTCAATGGCGCCGAGCCCGAGGCCCTGTCCTCCATCGCCTCCACCGGCATGGGGCTTGTCAGCCTGGCGGTTGGCCACGCCATCGGCGTGCTGCCCGATGCAGATGCCAAGGCGCAGGTGACGCTCGCCAACCTGCTCAACCAAGACACCTCCGCCACGTTCCATACGGACCGGTCGAAAAACGGCTGGTTTCGCCATTGGTTCGATGCCCGCACGGGTGCCGTGCCAGACTGGAACCGCGACAAGTTCTCAACAATCGACACGGCCATCCTCGGTGGCGGCGCCCAGGTGCTCTCCAGCTATTTCAAGGCATGGGCTGAGAGGACGGGCCAACCGGTGCCGCGTTCAGCATTGCTCGCCGACCAGCTTCTTGCATCGGTCAATTGGCCCAGTGCGATCCGCGACCCGTCCAGCGGGTCCATCCATCTTGTGTTCTACGGTCAAAGCGAACGCCCCACCGAGCGGGTCGCCACGATCCCCTTCGATGAATATGCACTCCTGCCCTGCATGGCAGCCGCCCACGAGCGCGCAACCGGTCGACCGGGCCCGGCGTCGGTCGCATGGGCGCGGCATTTCGGTCAGCCGGACACGCTGCCCATGGTGGACCACGGCGGCTTGACCCTGCTCGGCAAGCCGACGGGTTCGGTGCCGTCCCATTTCACACATCAATTCGCGTTCTATTTATGCGGCTCATATGCCTCCGACGACGGCTTTCTCGCGGAGATGGAGGAGCTGCTGACAGCAGACCGCGCCTGGTTCCGCGAGATGGGCGCGCCGGCGCACCTGTTCGGGCTTGGCGCCGGGTCGGAGAGCGTGTTCGAGGCCGGCCGGCCGACGCAGCGTCAACGCTATGCGGTCGCCCGCCTCGCCAAAAACGCCAATGTTACGGCGTCGCCAGCGATTATGGCGGGCTTCCTGCCCATCGATGCCGCACGCGGGCGCATTGACATTCTGCGCAACCTCCACACGCTGTGGGTGCGAGGTGAGTGCCGCTACCGCGCCGGCGACCTGGAGTTCATGTGGCGGTGCCCCGCCAAGGCACCACTGGTCCGGGTCAACCGTGTCGAGGGGATCGACTTCTCCACTTGGATGCTCGGACTATCGGCCGTTCATCCGGATCTGGGGCTCGATTTCTACCGCGCGCACGCCATCAAGTGACGTGAGGTCATGCGCGGAGCGCCCCGTGAAGCGAATATCCCAGAAGGAAGCCTGGACCGGCGTTGCCGATTGCCGAAACTGCGGTGTTCGCCAGTCGGTCCTGTTTGCAAAGCTCACCGAAGCCGATTTCGAGGCCGTGCACCGGCCGATCGACCAGTTCAGCTACGGTGCGGGCTCTGAGATCTTCAACACGTCCGACCAGGCGGATTCCATCTACACCATCCGCAGCGGCCTCGTGAAACTGAGCAACTATCTGCCTGATGGGACGACGCGGATCGTGCGCCTGCTGCGCACCAGCGATGCCATGGGGTTGGAGGCGCTGTTCGTGCCCCACTACGAGAATGTGGCGACGGCGCTGCGCGAAACGGAGCTGTGTCGCATTCCCAAGGATACGATTTGCGAACTGGCAACGGGCAACCCGCGGCTTTTCAGCGAACTGATGGCGCGCTGGCACAGGGCGCTGAGCGACGCGGACCGCCACATTCTGGAGTTCAATACGGGAACGTCACGCGCCCGCGTGGCCCGCCTGTTGCTCTGGTTGTGCGACAATGAAGATGACGGTCGCTGTCAATTGTTCGGCCGCGAGGATTTGGGCGCGTTGCTGGGCCTTACAACAGAAACTGTGAGCCGCGTAATGGCCGAATTAAAGCGCAACGGTTTGATTTCTGAGCTGCGCGCCAATGAGTTCATGTGCGATGTGCCAAACCTCCGCCGTCTGGCCGGCGAGGCGGATTAAGCTGGACGGCTGTCAAGCGTGGCGGCGGGTGCATGGTGTTCAAGCCAGAGCGGCAAACAGACGACGGCGCTCGTGTTCCTGCTGGTTCTGACATTTGCTCGAGCGCGTGATGCGAGGGGGAAGAAAATGTTAAAAGCGTAACACTAGCGCATTGGAACACGCTGGAGCGTAGCGTGGACTGGTTTCGCCCGCGGGGCGGCGAAAAGAAACCGTTCGCCCCAGTAGACGACAACAGCCAGAACGACAAAAATAGCGCCTGCGCCAATCACATCTGACACGAAGGATCCACTGACGCGATACCCTATATTCACGCCCACCAGAATGACCGGCAAGCGCAGCCAAAGATTTCGTCTGACAGACCCTAGAGTGTAGAGTGACATCAGCGACAGAATTATACCGCCAGGAATGAATACGATGATCGGGCCGAGCCAGCCGAAATTCCAGTAAGCCTCTGCAAAATGTCCCGCACCAACAGAGGCGCCGCGCTTCCCCCGTATCATCTCATACAACTCGGCACCCATGCCACCGGTGATGGGCTTTTCTGGCCAAATCGCGCGCGGCACGATAACCGCAAAGACATACCGAAACGTATCTCCTGGGAAACCGCTTTCGTACTGATTGACGACGAATGTCCCGACGTTAACGTATGTCAACCGCAGTATTGAATTCTTCTCCTCGGCGCTTGATGAATAATCCTGGCCGTCATCTTCGAAGTATCGTTGCAGAATGTCCAGGCGTTGTCCGACGGTCGCAACCTTGCCGTCGCCGCCGTTCAGTATTGTGACCTCAGCACGCCCGTAGTGGACGAGTGGTTGCGTCACGATGAGGAGGGTGAATGCGGCAACGCTTCCGATCAACACCCGCGTTGTTGTCATTTTGT
>CAZGNQ010000245.1:0-5843 GCA_964527285.1 uncultured Hyphomicrobiales bacterium
GTGCGCCTTCTTCACGTAGAAGAACAGCGGACGGGAAACCGGGTACTCGCCGGAAGCGATCGTCGCAGTGGACGGTGCAACACCACCCATCGTAGCGACCTTCAGCTTGTCGGTGTTGTTCTCGTAGAACGCCAGACCGAAGACGCCCAGGCCGTTCGGGTTGGAGTCGATGCTTGCCAGCGTCTCAGTGTAGTCGCCGTCGATGTCGACCGACTTGCCGTCCGTGCGGACAGCCATGCAGGCCTTCTCAGCAGCTTTCTTGTCCATGCCAGAAGCTTTGAACGCTTCGAAAGCGCCCGTGTCTTCACAGCCCTGCAGCAGGACCTTCTCTTCGAACACTTCGCGCGTGCCGTGCTTCGTGCCCGGGATGAACGCCTTGATCTCGACGTTCGGCAGGTCGCCGTTGAAGTCAGCCCAGTTGTTGTGCGGGTTGTCAGCAATCTTGCCGTCAACCATCACCTTGGAGCCGAGAGCGTTGAACCAATCAGACGGCTGGAAAGCCGTGAACGCCGGGCCGGACTTCTGCGAAGCGAAGACGATGCCATCGTAGCCGATGCGGACTTCGATGATGTCCGTCACGCCCTTCTCGGCGCAAGCCTTGATCTCTTTTTCGCGGATCTTGCGCGATGCGTTAGCAACGTCGATCGTGTTCTCGCCGACGCCTTCGCAGAACTTCTTCAGGCCTGCGGAAGAACCGCCAGACTCAACAACCGGCTTCGGGAAGTCCGTGTTCTCACCGAAAGCCTCAGCAACGATGGAAGCGTACGGCAGAACCGTGGACGAACCAGCAACCTGGACTTGGTCACGAGCCGAAGCCGTGCCGGCAAAGCCGACGACGACGGCAGCAGCGGTGAAGGCAACCAACTTCTTCACTGGTGCTCTCCTCAAATTGAGTGGGGTGATGCGACAGCGGACGCTGCCGCGAGCACGAATGCGCTCTGCCGCACCTCATAGATTAGGATTAATTCCTGTATATGACGAGCCAAACCGTTGATAAAAATAGCCCTTCCCGCCGTAGTAACAATTACGCTACAGACCTCGGCACATCCGCCACACTGACATCAGTTCCGGTCAAAGGCCGTCGATCTGCATCGTGAACAGGCAGCAGAACACAAAAACGCGAGCCCTCTCCGAGGGTTGACGTGATTGAAAGCCGCCCCCGGTGGCGCGTGACGATGTGCTTGACGATGGCGAGCCCGAGGCCCGTGCCGCCACGACTTCGGCTCGACGCAGCATCTATCCTGTAAAATCTTTCAGTCAGTCGCGGGATGTGATGCTGCGCGATGCCAGGCCCGTCATCCGTCACAGCCAGAGCGATGCAATCTGCGCCTTCGCCGGCGCCCGGATCGTCTGCGAGGGCATTCAACACCGTAGATTCGATCGAGATGACGACGTGGCCACCCTCACGACCGTAGCGGATCGCGTTATTAACGAGGTTCATCAGAAGCTGGACGAGATCGTCACGGTCTCCGCGCAACGTTGCCTCGTTCGCGTAAGGCGCCACTTCCAGCGTGATGGCGCGATCACGCGCCTGCGGGTCCAACGTGTCGACCACCTGCTCGGCAAGCCCTACCAGCTCGACAGGGTCGTCCGGCAACAGATGCGTTTTCATCTCCACCCGGCTCAGCGACAGCAGGTCATCAATCAGCCGTGTCATGCGCTCGGCTTCAGCCGCCATGATGTCCAGGAAACGGTCGCGCATCGCTTCGTCGTGGCGCGCCGGGCCCTGCAGCGTCTCGATAAACCCCAACACCGAGGCGAGCGGCGTGCGCAGCTCATGGCTGGCGTAGGAGACAAAGTCTGTGCGCATCTGCGCGAGCTGCCCCCGCTCGGTGAGGTCCTTGAGGATTACCAGCAGTGTCGGCTCACCAGCCGCAGTGGCGGCGGACGCAATGGAGACGGCGCGAGCGAGGATCTGCCGCTGGATGGGGACGCGCTCAGCAAACTCAGCTTGCACCGGCGTTCCAAGCTCCTGCGCATTGGCGATCAACTCGACGAACTCCGGATGGCGGATGACGGTCGTCAGCTCCACCGCTTCACGGATCCGGGGGAAAATGGCCCGCGCGCCTGCATTCGAGTAAGCAACGCGCCCACTCGCCGTGATGAGGACACTGGCATCGGCGTTCGCATCCACCAGGGCCTGCCATTGCGCCGGCGTCGGCCCGAAGTGGCGTACGGCAGCCGGCGCACCAGCGGTCAGCGCAAAGGCGGGCGCTGCCGCTCCGCGGCGAACGCTGAACGCACACAAGGCTGTGAAGAGGGCAAAAGCGACAACCAGCTGCCAGACATCGATGCCATTGGCGCCGCCAAGCACCAGGAGGATGGCCGCAACGCCAAGCAGCAAAAACCGGCGCACCACGAGCCGGCGCCAAAGCCGTCGCCATAATTCCGCCGGCTCAATGCCGAGCGGCTCAGCATCGCGTGCCGCCGCGAGGGACTGTAAAATGCTGCTCAAAAGACTGCGCATGGCGTTGCACCGCGTTGTACCGCAGCCGCGCCACGAGGGGCTCACATGGAGGCGGGCTGCAACCGAGGCGCGCGATCTACCGTCCCCAGTGCATCAGTTTGATGAAGGCGTGGTCAATTGTGATTGGTTTAGACAACAATTGTGCCGTGGAACAGGTGTGCCCGCAGGGTGGACAGCAGACGGGCTTCATCAGGCCATGGCGACGTTGCGCCTCAATTATGCCACGCCACGCTGGGCGGCCTGCCTGACAGCGTGCCATGCCGAGAAGCTGCGAAGACCGGACGGCGCACAGGGCTGGGCCTCAAAGCCACCCGTCGATTGGCCAGCCGAGCGTGTTACAATCCGCCACCGCGCATGACATTGGGCAGCACGGATGACACAACAGCAGGGCACAGGACACGCCAGCATGCACGACCGTGAGCGCCAACAGGCGGCCGTTCGCAGGGCGCGCCGCCATTCCAGCATCGTGCGGGCTTTGCGCTGGATCACACCCTCGCTGGCTGTGCTTTCGCTCGGGCTCTATGTGACGTCATCGACGCTGACCTATACGGCCGGCAACCTCAGCGCGACAATCACAGGCGTGCAGCTCTCCCGTGAGCGGTTGACCATGCTCAATCCGCAACTGCGCGGTGAAACCAAAGATGGCGGCCGGTATCTGATCAGGGCGGACAACGCGTCTCAGTTTATCTCGACACCCGATGAAGTGGCGTTGGAGGCCGTGCGCGCGGAGATTTTAGACGCGCAGGGCAGCCAGACAACCATGACCGCGAAGAAGGGCATGTTTCGCACCAAAAAGCAGCTTCTCGATCTCGACGGCGGGATCGATGTTGCCGGCAGTCAAGGCCTGAAGGCCAATCTCAGCAAGGCCCAGGTTGACATGAAGACCCAGCGCATCCGCTCCGATGCGCCCGTTTACGCCGAGACACGGGACGGATGGATCAGGGGCAAGGGGCTCACCATTTTTGCTGAGGAGAAGCGCGCGGTGTTCGACGGGCCCGTACGCGTCATGCTCAACGTGCGGGACCGCGATGCAAAGCGTGGTGACGCCGGTACAGCGCAAGCCGGTGCAGAGCAGGGTGGCGCAAACGGCATCCGGCGCAACGCAACGCCAGAGCCGGGCACACCAGGCGATGCGTCACAGCAAGGGGCCGACGGCGGCTGGGCAGCGCGCGTCTCAAGCGCGGGCGGTTCACAATCCGGACGCGTTGGCGTGCAAACGCAATGATCATCAACGCCCGCGCCAGACGCCATCGGCGATGTCAATGCCCAGAGGCACTCGCGTTGTCGCTCGCGGTCCCATTGGCGGCGACACCGGCAACAGTCAGCGGCACTGTCGAGCGCGTGGCGGGCGCATTTTTCATCGGTGCGGTGGGGGAGAAAAAATGAAACTTGCTTGTGAACCGGATGTGTCGCGCGCTCCGAGATGCCAGCGGTTTGGACGGACCGGCGGTGCTTCAAAGTCTGCTCGCCCTGGGCTGGCGGCTTGGCTTGCCCTCGTGGTGGCAACGGCAATGATCATCACGGGTGCTGGTCCGGCACCTGCGGTCGCTCAGGGCCTCGGTCAAGGGTTCGGCGGCTTCGCTGCAAACCGGGACGCGCCGATCCAGATCGACGCCGACGGCCTTGAGGTGAATGATGCCAAACAGCAGGCGGTGTTCACAGGCAATGTGGTTGCGGTGCAGGACACCTTCCGGCTGAGCACGCCACGCCTGGAGGTGAAGTACCGCGGGGATGCGGCTGGTGCCGCAACGGGTGGCGGCGCTCAGAATGGCGGCGGCGCCGACAGCCAGATCTCACGCATCCGTGCAACCGGCGGCGTCGTCGTGCGCAACGGCACCAATGCCAACGCGGTCAGCCAGTGGGCGGATTTCGATGTGCAGGCGGGGGTGATCACCTTGGGTGACGACGTGACACTGACCCAGGAAGGCAATGTGCTGAAGGGAGAACGCCTCATGATCGATCTGAACAGTGGCACCAGCCGCTTTCAGACGTCGAAGCGGATCCGTGCGATCTTCAAGCGTAACGACACGAAGAAATCGAACACGAACGCGAACTGAACCGTCGCCGTTGGCTTGCGCGCTCCGTCGGCACGACCATCGATGCCTGCGATCCCGCCGGGCCCTTCAAAAGCCTGCCCGACAGGTCACGTCGGCCCTGATGACCACAGCTTAAGACCGCACGCCCGCGCTTTGATCGCGATCCGTTTCCTACTGGTGCCATGCCATGCCATTCTTCCGACGATCATCGGGCATTCAGCCGCTTCACCCGATTGCGCCTGATCCGGAGGGCGCCGAAGCGTTCAGCGCCGCCGGCACTGGCGGACCTGAGCCGGACGGCCCAGCGATGCCCGACGCGTTCGTCGAGCACCACGACCAAATGCCTGCCGCACAGGATGGCTGGCTCACCGTCAACGGCATCAAGAAGGCCTTCAAATCGCGCCGCGTCGTCAAGGGCGTGAGCCTCGCGGTCGGCCGTGGCGAAGCCGTCGGCCTGTTGGGGCCGAACGGTGCCGGCAAGACGACCGTCTTTTACATGATCACCGGTCTCATTCCGCCGGACGAGGGCTCGATCCAGATCGACGGCGTGGATGTGTCTGCGCTGCCCATGTACCAGCGTGCCCGGCTTGGGATTGGCTATCTCCCGCAGGAGGCGTCGATCTTCCGGGGACTGTCCGTTGAAGACAACATCATGGCGGTCCTGGAACTGGTCGAGCCCAATCGGCGCGCCCGCAAAGAAAAGCTCGACCAGTTGCTGGAGGAGTTCAAGATCACGCGGCTGCGCAAGTCGCCGTCCATTGCCCTGTCGGGCGGTGAGCGCCGCCGGTGCGAGATTGCGCGGGCGCTGGCCTCGGGACCGTCTTACATGCTGCTCGACGAGCCGTTTGCAGGCATCGACCCCATTGCCATCGGCGACATCCGCGCGCTCACGCGCCAGCTCACGTCCCGCGGCATCGGCGTGCTCATCACCGATCACAACGTGCGCGAGACGCTTGAGCTGATCGACCGCGCATACATCATCTACGACGGGCAGGTCTTGACGGAGGGCCATCCCGACGAAATCGTCAAGAACGACGAGGTCCGCCGCGTCTACCTGGGCGATATGTTCGGTTAAAGTTTAGGCAATCTCGGTGCGATACTGAGCAGATGTGCGGAGGTCTCCGGCAGGGTCGAGTAGCGTGTCATTTTCCCAAAAACTAGAAATGCGCCAGGGTCAGGCGCTTGTGATGACACCGCAGCTCCAGCAGGCGATCAAGCTGCTGCAGCTCTCCAACATTGAGTTGGCGGCCTACGTCGAGACCGAGCTGGAACGCATTCCAGTGTTGGAACGGGCCGAGGACACCGGTTCCGACAGCTTTGCGGACGAGCGCACAGAGCCC
>CAZGNQ010000246.1:0-5839 GCA_964527285.1 uncultured Hyphomicrobiales bacterium
CCAGAAAAGCGTGGATGCCCTGCGCAATGCCGGCGTGGCGGCGATCAACTTTGACCTCATCTATGGGCTGCCGCACCAGACGACACAGCGCATCACCAGCACCATCGCACAGTGCGTCGGCATGGCGCCCGACCGCGTGGCCCTGTTCGGCTACGCGCACGTGCCCTGGATGGCCAAAAAGCAGCGCATGATCGATGAGGCGCATTTGCCTGGAGCGACAGCGCGCATGGCACAGGCATCGGCGGCGGGCGATGCATTGACGGCAGCCGGGTACGAGGCCGTGGGCATCGACCATTTCGCGCGGCCGGGTGATCCGTTGGCGCAGGCAGCGCGCGGCCACACTCTGCGGCGGAACTTCCAGGGCTACACCACGGACGGCGCGCAAACGCTGATCGGGCTTGGTGCCACTTCGATTGGACGCACCCCGGGCGGCTTCATTCAGAACATCGCTGAGACCGGGGCCTGGATGCGGTCCGTTGCCGACGGGGACCTGCCAGTCGCCAAGGGTCTCGCACTGAGCGACGATGACCGTGTGCGCGCCCACGTGATCGAGGAGATTATGTGCCTGCGGGCTGTTGATCTGGCGGCAGCACCGGCTGCTGCATTGGGATCGCAGCGCGCAGCGGCGTTCTACAGCGCACGCGGCAACTGGTGGGACGAGGCGGTTGCGGATCTTGAGGAGATGGCGAGCGACGACCTCGTGGAGATGGACGCGGGCCGCCTTGCGCTCACTGCTGCGGGACGAACCTTCGCGCGGGTGGTGGCGTGTGCTTTCGACGCCCACCACCGGCAGTCTCAGGCCCGCCATTCCGTCGCTGTGTGATGTCCACTGACACCCGATGCCACGATGACGGCTCGGCGTGCCCGGCTGACACGAGGGCGACCAACGTACCAACGAGGGCGTTGGCATCTTCGGGCGACGCGGCGCGTCACCACGTGAGGCGATTGGCGTCAGGCCCTCTTGATCGGAATCAGATCGCGGGCGGCACCGAGAATGCCACCATCAGACGGCTGGTTGAGCAGATCCTGTACCGCGCGCGAGCGGGCAACGGGCTCGCCATTGGCGAACGCCTCGTGGTTGGCCGCGATGGCGCTGAGATCATAGAGATAATTGACCATCACACCGTAGGATCGCTTGATGCCGGAGGAAGATAAATCTCCCGCCCAGTTGACACGCTCCACGCGCGCGCCATTGCCGAGATGGAAACGCGCCACGGGGTCTTTCGGTCCCCGTGTGCCTGAGCCCTCTCCCGTTTCACCGACCAGATAGGCCGCCGTGACGGGCAGGAGCACATCCCTCAATGCCTGTGCTGCGGGGCTCTCGTAGCCGTCCGTCTCGACGGTTTCCGCCAGCCAAGCGATGGCTTCAGCCAAGTCCTCTTTGCCGCTCTCGGCGCGGGCTTTGTCCAGAGCCGACGTGGCGACGTGGCGCGTGAGGTCGGTCGCCCCACTTTCAACGTGGCGGCGCAGGCCCGGGATGGGGGAGAGTGTCGCGAAGGTTTTCAGGCCGGGCAGTTCACGCGCAAGGTCAGTCGCCACCTGCTTGATGAGGAAATTGCCGAACGCAATCCCCCGCAATCCCGGCTGGCAGTTGGAAATGGAGTAGAAGATCGCGGTGTCCGCATCAGGTGCAGCTTCACCCATCCGGGTTTGCTGCGGCATCGGCGCCCGGATGATCGGTTCCACCCGCTCGGAGATCTCCTCGACAAGCGCCACTTCGACGAATATGAGCGGCTCGTCCGGCAGCGAGGGATGAAAAAATCCAAAACAACGCCGGTCGCTCGCCAGGCGCCTGCGCAAGTCATCCCAGCCGTCGATCGAATGCACAGCTTCGTAGGCGATCAGCTTCTCCAGGATCGAAGCCGGGGTGTGCCAGTCGATGCGCCGCAGCTCCAGAAAACCGCGATTGAACCAGGACCCGAAGAGATGGCGCAGATCGTTGTCGACGCCGGCCCACTCGGGGTGATCCTTGAGATCGCGCAGCAGCTCAGCCCGCAGGTTGACCAGCACCTGTGTGCCGCCCGGGGCCATGTTCGTGCGGCGGAAAAGCTCCTGACGGGGCGATTCAACCGCGCGCTCCAACGCTTCGAGAGCCGCGTCACCGCCACTGGCCTGCCAACGCGTGATCGCCGTGTTCACGCGGACCGGATCTGGCGCATAACGCTCGGCCAGCAACGAGAACAGAAGTTTTTTCTCCGTCGGTGTGGCCGCACAGATCAGTTCGACGAAATCGACCGCGATGGCCGTCCCCATCACTTCGCCGCGCTCCGATAAAAGCGCGTCAATCAGCGTGGTCGCCTTGTCTTCAAAACTTTCATCTCCACGCACGACGCTAGAGAAGTCCGTCAGGCGCGTGAAAAGCCGGCCGAACTGGTCCAGATAGCGCAGCGATGACGAAGCGGGCGCCGGCGAAACGGGCGCGGGCATTGTGCCGCCCCCACCAGCCGCAGCGCCCACCTCATGGGCACCTGCTGATCCGCCATGGGGACCCAAACCTTTGAGGATGGCATCGCGGTCGGCATCAAGGCGGGGCGCGGGCGTGCGCTCCAGCGGGTCATCGAAGGGGGAAAGCTTGATCGGATTGCCCGCCATGATGAGCTTGCCCACCTCGGCGTCGTTGGATTCCACCACCATGTTGCGGGCGCGCACATGTGGATCGGCCAGCACTTCGTCGATGCGGTTGATGGGGCCAGCCGGCACGCCCGCTTCTTCCAGCGCCGCGAGCCACTGCGCCGCCGGCCGCTTTGCCAGCGCCGCGTTAATCTCCTCAAACAGCGCTTCCCAGTGTTCCGTCCGCTTCTGGTTGGTCACGAAGCGCTCATCAGTAAGCCAGTGCTCGCGACCCACGACCTTGGCCAGTTTGTCGAACAGCGCATCGTTGCCCGCGGCGATCACGATCCAGGTGTCCTCAGCATGGAAGGCCGCAAAGGGCGTGATCGCGGGATGGCGCGCGCCGATGGGACCCGCCACCTCCCCCGTGGCCGCGTAGCGCGCGATCGCATTTTCCAGGATGGCGACCTGGCAGTCGAGCATGGCGACGTCGACCTTCATCGCCTCGCCCGTCAGCGCACGGTGGAAAAGCGCGGCATTGACGCCGATGGCCGTGAACAGGCCTGCGGTGATGTCACCAATGGAGGTGCCAACCCGCACGGGCGGGCCGCCCGGTGTGCCCGTGACGCTCATGATGCCGCCCATCGCCTGCACCACCATGTCATAGGCGGCGCGCCGTGCGTATGGCCCGGTGTGCCCAAAGCCCGAGGCTGCGGCGTAGATCAGCTTGGGGAAGCGCGCATGCAGATCGTCCCAACCGAAGCCAAGCTTTTCCATCGTGCCGGGGCGGAAGTTTTCAACCAGGACGTCGGCCTCAGCCAACAGCCCATCGAATATCTTACGATCCGCGTCGGCCTTGAGGTCGAGCGCGATGGATTCCTTGCCACGATTGAGGGAGGCAAAATACGCGGACTGCCCATTGAGAAACGGGCCGAAGGCGCGGCTGTCATCGCCCTTGCCCGGTTGCTCGACCTTGATGACGCGAGCTCCCAGATCCCGCAGCACCATCGTGCAGTACGGCCCCGCCAGAACCCGCGTCAGATCAACCACGGTGATGCCGGCGAGCGGCCCCTGATGCGTCCCGCCCGGCGCACCGCCAATCACCGGCTCGCGCTCAGCGCCCTCACCAGTGGCGCGGGATGCATTGGTCGTCATCGCACAGGCCCCATGACCGTGTCCGGCAACCATGTGGCGATGCCGGGGAAGATACAAATGATCACGATCGCCAAAACCATGCAGGCCACATAGGGCAATGACCCCATGAGAATGGTTTTGAGCGGGATGTCAGGTGCAATCCCATTGATCACGTAAAGGTTCAAGCCGACCGGCGGCGAAATCAAGCCGATCTCCATATTGATCGTCAGGATGACCGCAAACCAATAGGGATCGAAGCCCGCATTGGTGATGATCGGCAGCAGGATCGGCGCCGTCATAAGGATCACAGCAACGGGGGGCAGGAAAAAGCCAGCCACAAGAAGGAAGACGTTGATTGCCCCCATCAGCACCCAGCGATTGACATCGAGCGTGCCAATCCATTCAGCAATCGACTGGGTGATGAACAGGCTGGAGAGCATATAGGAAAAGACGCCCGCCGCGCCGATGATGAACATGATCATCACGGATTCACGCGTGGAATCACGCAGCACTACCCACAACGCGCTCAAATCCCAGAGCCGGTAAATGACAATTGCGATCAGCAGGCACATCAGCGCACCGACGGCCGCCGTTTCGGACGGCGTGGCAATGCCACCATACATGGCATAGAGCACGCCGATGATCACGGCGATGAACGGCAGGACACGGGGTAGGATTTCCACCCGCTCGGCCCAGGAATATTGCCGTGGCGAAAGGGTGTTCGCCGCCCCGTTCCGCCACGTGTCGTAGAGCGACCAGGCCATGAACAGCGCAACCAGCAGCAGCCCCGGGAAGACGCCGGCCAAGAACAGCCTGCCGATCGAGGTCTCCGTCGCGATGCCATAGACGATCATGGTGACAGACGGCGGGATCAGAATGCCGAGCGTACCGCCCGCAGCGATCGACCCCGCCGCGACCCCCTCGGGATACCCGCGCTTGCGCATCTCAGGGATGCCCATTTTCCCGATGGCCGCGCAGGTGGCCGGAGAGGAACCGGACATCGCCGCGAACAACGCGCAGGCCCCCAAATTGGAAATCACGAGACCGCCCGGCACCCGCGTCAGCCAGCGGTCAAGCGCCTCGTAGAGGTCCCCGCCGGCGCGTGTTGAGGCGATGGCGGCTCCCATGATGATGAACATGGGGATCGAGAGCAGCGCGAAATTGTTCAGCTTGCCGAAAAAGATTTCAGGCAGCAGTTCCAGCGAGCGCAGGCCGTCGAAAACGAGCAGGAACCCAGCGGAAATAACAAGGAGCCCAGTGGCGACGGATATGCCGGAAAACAGCACCACAATAGTGAGTAAGGCCACAAGCAGCCCAAGCAGGAGCGGATCCATCAGTGCTGCTCCTCAATGCCGAATGGCTCTTCATAGCCGACGATCACGCCAACCAGGTCAGCGATCAACTGCAGGAGATAAAGTCCAAAACCGATGGGTACGGCGAGATAGGGGATCCAGAGCTTCACGGCCCATACGGTGTCCGATGTCCAGCCGCGTTGCCAGGCAACGTGCCACATCTCAAAGCCATAAAAGACCATCAGGCCAATGACGAGAATGGTCAGCGTCAGCGTCACAACCGCCAGAACTTTGCGCAACAGCGGCGGCAGCATCAGCGGCAAAAGATCAACATTCACGTGCCCCCGCAGCCGCTGCACATAGGGCAGTCCGACCATCGTCGCGCCGATCATAAGATAGATCACAGCCTCGGTCTGCCAGACGGTCGAGGCGTTCAAGACGAACCGGACGTAGATCATCTGGCAGGTGATCGCGACGGCAGCGACGATCATCGAGGCTGCCGCAATCCCACAAACGAAGGAGAGGAACCCGATCACGCGCAACACGGGATTGCCGCCGTGCTTGGCAATTTTCAGGGCGGACGCGCCTGACGCCATGGATTTGGCTCCTGATCACAACGATGGGAGGTCAAGGCTGGCCGGCCGGTGGGGTCCGGCCATTGGCAACCGATTTGGTGAACAGCGGCCGGTGGGGAGCGATTCGAGATTGGCGAGCCGTGCAGCAGACATAACTGCCAGCGCCTGTAGGCTGGCCACGCGCGACCTTCAATCCAAAGCCGCGCGCCGATCATTCGGGATTCAAAAGGCGCAACACAATAAAGAAGGGCACGCCATGTGCCCTTCTCGACGCCGACAAACTCGCCC